>NZ_JSYC01000024.1:0-43890 GCF_054823965.1 Gordonia sp. GN26
AGCCCTCCGCAAGCTCCGGGGCTACTCAGGAAGCGGGGTCAATCCCGGTCGGGTGACTCCAGGTCGCGCTCCTCCATGAGGCCGTCGCGGGCGCGCTGTTCCTGGTAGGCGAGGCGTCCGATCCGGTGTGCGACCACCGGTGCGGTGATCAGGGCGAAGAGCCCCGCCAGGATGAGCATGCCGCTGTCGACGTTGTCGCCGAGGCGGACCACCGCGCCGATCAGGATGCACAGCAGTCCGAAGGTCTGCGGCTTGGTGGCAGCGTGCATGCGGCTCAGCGTGTCCGGGAACCGCACCAGGCCGATGGCGGCGGTGACGGCCATGAGGCAGCCGGTGAGGATCAGCGTCCCGCTGATGATGTCCACAATCATTTCTGCACCGTCATGTCTGGTCATCTCGCACTCGGAAACGGGCGATCGCCACCGATCCCACGAAGCTCAGCAGCGACAACGCGACGATGGCCGGCACGACCGTCGAATCGAGGCTGTAGGCCGCCCACACACCGAGACCGCACATGCACAGCGCGATGAGAACGTCGAGCGAGACCAGACGGTCCAGCGTCGACGGTCCGCGCAGGATGGCGATCATCGTCAGGATGGCGGCGACGAGAAGCATCGTCGCCGCGATCGTCCACACGACGCTCATGACTCACCTCGATCCGGGCGGGAGGTCTCCGTCGTCGCGGTCGGGATGTCCGCCGACTGCGCGCCGGCGACCGGTTGGATGGGCCGCACGTGATGGAAGTCCTCGTCGATGCCGTGGTATGGGCTGGGATGCCATTCGCTGTCGCGCTCGAAGGCCTTGATGAACATGCGCTCGACGTAGGCGACCTGGTCGTAGAACGCGCGCACCTTCTTCTCCGACCGGACGTCGAAGACGTGGACGTACAGCATGCGACGGCGGTGGTCGATCTCGAGCACCATCGTGCCGGGCACGAGGTTCAGGTAGTCGACGGCGAGGGTGAGGACCATGTCGGACTTGATCGCGACCCGAACACGCACCACGGCGCCGAGCGGCGGCCGGCCGGGGCGGATGGCCATCCAGCCGATCTGCAGGCTGGACACGAAGAAGTCGGCGACGAGCCGTACGACGAGTTGGGCCACCGACAGCGGGTGGATGCGACCCTCGACGGGGACACGCGGCAGCGGCAGCACGGTGAGCACGGCGACCGCGAGGACCACACCGCCGATGATGTTGGCCCAGGAGACGGTGCCCCACAACAACACCCAGACGAAGGTCAGCCAGGCGATGGTCCACAGCCGGACGCCGACCTCACGGCTGTCGCTGCCGAGCCACTTGGGTATGCGTGTGTGATTGCGCAGCCACACCAGCGCACTGACGAAGTGCCAGAAGATGAAGAGCAGGGACACCCGCCAGGTGTTGATCACCAGCGACAGCACGGGTCCCTTGGTGGACACCACCGGCGCGCGTCGTCTGGGTGCCGTGGTCCGGGCACTCTGTTCGTGTTTCCCGGTGGGTTGTTCTCCGGAAGTCACCGTGATTCACCTCCGCCCAATACGGCCTCGACGTACACGCCGCGGTGGACGACGTCGGTCGCGGCACTGTCGGTGAAGTCGAAGATCGGCCCGGCCCACACGGTGAGCACCAGACCGGCGACGACCATCGCGAACGTGGGGAGGACCATCATCGCCGGCATGCGGCCGACGTCCTCGCGTTCGGAGAAGGCGCCGTCGTCGCGTTCGTCGATGAGTGCGGACGGTCCCTGGTCGGCGAGTTCGCCCTCGGGGGCGTCGGCACGCGGCCGCCAGAAGCCCTTGGTCCAGATGCGGGCCACCACGTACAGCGTGAGAAGGCTGGTGACGACCGAGCCGGCCACCAGAATCCAGGCCAGCACCGAACCGTTCTGCGCGCCGGCCTCGAGGAGCGCGACCTTGCCGATGAAGCCGGAGAACGGCGGGATGCCGCCCAGGTTGAGCGCCGGGACGAGGAACAGTATGGCGAGGACGGGGCTGGCGATCAGGCCGCCGAGGCGGCGCAGCGACGCCGATCCCGCCTGGCGTTCGATGAGCCCCACCACCAGGAACAACGTGGTCTGGACGAGGATGTGGTGGGCGACGTAGTAGATCGCCGCCGACATCCCCAATTCCGACGACAGGGCGATGCCGAAGACCATGTAACCGATGTGGCTGACGAGGGTGAACGACAGCAGACGTTTGATGTCGGACTGGGCGATCGCACCGAAGATGCCCACGATCATCGTCAGCAGACCCGCGACCATCAGCACCGTGTCCATCGACCCGCCGGGGAACAGCAGCGTGTGGGCACGGACGATCGCGTACACACCGACCTTGGTGAGCAGGCCCGCGAACACGGCGGTGACCGGGGCGGGTGCGGTCGGGTAGGAGTCGGGCAGCCACGTCGACAGCGGGAAGACCGCGGCCTTGATGCCGAATGCCACGAGCAGGACGGCGTAGAGCGCGTTGCGGGTGCCACTGGAGACGTCGTCGAGGCGGACCGCCATCTCTGCGAGGTTCAGCGTGCCCGTGGTGGCGTAGGCGAAAGCGATGCCGGCCAGGAAGATCAGCGACGACACCATCGACACCATCACGTACGACGCGCCGGCGCGGACGCGTTCCTCGCTGGCGCCCAGCGTGAGCAGCACGAAGCTCGCGGTGAGGAGCACCTCGAAGGAGACGTACAGGTTGAACAGGTCGCCGGCCAGGAAGGCGTTGCAGACACCCGCGGTGAGGATGAGGTAGGTCGGCAGGAAGATCGACGTCGGCTGCTGGGCTGTGCCGTCACGGATACCCTGACCGATGGCGTACACGATGACGCAGAGCAGCACGATCGTCGAGACGACCAGCATCAGGGCGGCGAGTTGGTCGACGACCAGCGTGATGCCGAGCGGACCGTTCGGATAGCCCTTGTCACCCCACCCGCCGATGGCGACCGCGAAGGTGCCGTGCCGGTCGGTCAGAAAGAGCAGCAGACACGACGCGATGAAGGCCACGGAGATCGCGGCGATGGCGACCACGCGCTGGAACCGCGGGCTGCGGCCGAGCAGCAGCGACAGCGCGGCGGCGCCGAGGGGGACCAGCGTCGGCAGCGTGATCAGGACGGGAATCCAGGACGGCTGCGGAATCATCGGTCACCCCCTTCGGAATCGTGTTCGGCGTCGTCGGTGTCGACCTTCTCCCCGGAGGCCCCGATGACCTTCGGGTCGTCGGATTCGTCCTCGGGGATCTTGTCGCCCACGAGGTCGGGGTCGTCCTCGGTGTCGTCGGACCCGATCTCGTCGACGACGTCGTCGGAGTCGGTCGGCATGATGTCGGTCTCGTGCAGTGCCGCATGCCGTTCGGCGACCTCCTCGGGGGAGAGGGGGTTGCCCGAGTCGTCGAAGTAGTCGCCGCTCGCGGTGTCGGACAGGGTGACCGGGTCGTCGCTGCGGTCGCGGTCGGGGGCCGTGTCCAGCGTGCCGGTCTTGATCTTGACGTCCTCGACGTCGTCCTCGAGGTCGTCGTCGTCGCGGTTGATCACGAACAGCCGGTAGACCAGGGCGAGAACGAAGGCCGCGACGCCCATGGTGATGACGATCGCGGTCAGGACCATTCCCTGGGCGAGCGGGTCGGCATCGGTGGCACGGTTCTCCGACGACCGGCCCAGGATCGGCGGATTCCCCATCCCGCCGGACACCACGATGATCAACAGGTTGAGTGAGTTGCCGGCCAGGAGCAGGCCGAACAGCATCCGGACCAGGCTGCGTTCCATCAACAGGTAGACGCCGCAGGCGGCCATGACCCCGACCACGAGGAGAAGTGGGAGGTTGGTGCTCATCGGGCCACCTCTTCCTCTCCCGTCGGAACGTTCTCGGCTGTCGGCTCGTCGGACTCGGCGGGGATCGCCGTCGGATCATCTCCCTGGGTGCGGACCGGAGTGCGCGCGATCGTCGTCTCGACGTCGAGGCGGGCTCCGAGGCTGCGCAGCACGTCGAGCACCAGGCCGATCACGATCAGGTAGATGCCGAGGTCGAAGAACAGAGCGGTGACCAGCTTGATCTCGCCGAGGACGGGGACGGTGATCTCGAAGACCGCCGACGACAGAGCAGGCGCCCCGAAGAACATCGAGGTGACCGCGGTGGCCGCGGAGATCGCCAGGCCCGCACCGAGGATGCGACCCGGTTCGATGGGCAGGGCCTCGCCCAGTT
Organism: Gordonia sp. GN26; assembly: GCF_054823965.1. Lineage (NCBI taxonomy): Bacteria > Bacillati > Actinomycetota > Actinomycetes > Mycobacteriales > Gordoniaceae > Gordonia > Gordonia sp. GN26. The sequence continues at coordinate 4,166 of NZ_JSYC01000024.1, forward strand.
CGTAGCGGCCGCCCGCCAGGTAGCGCAGGACCAGCGCGAGACCCATGGTGAGACCGCCCGCGAAGCCGCCGCCCGGCGAGTTGTGACCGGCATAGAAGAAGTAGACCGAGAGGATCACCATCGTCGGGAACAGCAGTCGGGTGGTGGCCTCGAGGACCATCGACCGATGGCGCGGATCGCGCAGACCAGAACCGAGCAGCCAGGTCGTGCGGTCCGGTGGGATCTGATCCTCGTCGTCATCGGGGTCGCTGCCGCTGATACCGGCCTGCAGCCGGGCGGCGTCTGCGACGCGTGGAGCCGCGCCGAAGCGTCGGTTGCGGAACACCATCGAGGCGACGCCGGTCGCGGCGGCGATCAGCACGGACACCTCGCCGAGCGTGTCCCAGGCGCGGATGTCGACCAGCAGGACGTTCACCGCGTTCGCGCCGTGGCCGTACTTGTAGGCGGCCTCGGGGAGGTCGACGTGCAGGGGTTCCGTCGAGCGTGCGGACGCCGCGTACAGGCCGATCACCACGAGCATGGCGCCGAAGGCGAGGCCGATCAGCGCGCGTAGGGGCTTGAAGCCGGTGGCGTGCCGCTTCTCGGGCTCGGCGGGCAGCTTGCGCAGGACGAGAACGAAGATGACCAGAGTCAGTGTCTCGACCAGGAACTGGGTGAGCGCGAGGTCGGGAGCACCGTAGAGGGCGAAGAGCATGCCGGAGCCGTAACCGGTGATACCGACGAGCAGTGTGGCGGCGAGGCGGTTGCGCAGGACGACCGCGGCGAGGGCCGCGGCGATCATGATGCCGCCGATGACGAACTGGGGCGCGGTGGCGTCGTAGTCGATCTGCAGCTGGTCGCGGGCGCCGACGAACAGCACGATCGTCGGCAGCAGGATCGCCGTGCAGAGGATGATGCCCTGGGTGATCGGCAGCGATCCGCGCTGGGTGTTGCGCGTGAGAAGCAACGAGATGGTGTCGGCCGACCGCAGCGCGGCGTCGTAGATGCGGTCGGCGTTGAGCACCGGCCGGAAGCCGAAGACGCGGTCGCGGATCCTGCGGATGCCGAGGAAGGCGATGGCACCGCCGACGATCACGATGATCGAGAAGATCACCGGGAGTCCGAACCCGTGCCACAGCGCGAGGTGTTCGAGCTCGTGTCCGTAGCCGTTCAGGGTTTCGGCGTAGGGCTCGAAGAGGGCGCCGATCGGCCCGCTGACGAATCCGGCGACCACGCCGGCGACCGCGAGGACGACCGGGGAGATGTAGAAGGCCCAGGCGGGGGCGTGCATCTTCGCCACGGCCGGGCTGGGGGTGTTGCGGACCTTGCGTCCGAACGCACCCCACAGGAACCGGAGCGTGTACGCGCAGGTGAGGATCGATCCGACCAGCAGGACGATGTCGACGGTGTGGGCCTGCCAGGGGTCGAGGGCCCCGGTGTCCCAGACCGACGCGAAAGCGGTCTCCTTGCCGATGAACCCGAAGGTGAACGGGATACCGGCCATGCTCGCGCCGGCGAGTGCGGCGGTGGCGGCGAGCACCGGCAGGCGGTGTCCGAGGCGGGCGAGTTTGCGGATGTCGCGGGTACCGGTCGCGTGGTCGATGATGCCGACGACCATGAACAGCGACGCCTTGAACATGGCGTGCGCGACGAGCATGGCGAGACCGGCCATGGCCACGTTCGCGTCGCCGATGCCGACGAGCACGGCCATGAATCCCAGCTGGGACACGGTGCCGAAGGCGAGGATGAGCTTGAGGTCGAGTTCACGCAGTGAACGCCAGCCGCCGAGGACCATCGTCAGCGCACCGAGGCCGACGACGGCGATCTGCCAGCTGGCGGTGGCCGAGAAGCCCGGGGCCAGGCGCGCGATCAGGTAGATGCCCGCCTTCACCATCGCCGCGGCATGCAGGTAGGCGCTGACCGGGGTGGGGGCGGCCATGGCGCCCGGGAGCCAGAAGTGGAACGGGACGATGGCCGACTTGCTGAGCGCGCCGATGAGCAGCAGGACGATCGCGATGTCGACGTAGACGCCGGTCGGCGGTGCCGAGACGATCTCGGAGAGCAGGTAGGTGCCGGACCGTTCGCCCAGCATGATGATGCCGACGAGCATCGCCAGACCGCCGAACGTGGTGACCAACAGCGCCTGGGTGGCCGAGCGGCGGGCCGTCGCGCGAACGTTGTAGAAGCCGACGAGCATGAACGACAGGACGGTCGTGAGCTCCCAGAACACGTAGAGCACGAGCATGTTGTCGGAGATGACCAGGCCGAACATGGCGCCGGCGAAGGCGACCATCTCGCCGCCGAACAGTGCGACGCGCGGGCGGGCGTCGTCGAAGTAGTGGGCGCAGTAGCAGAGCACGAGGGCGCCGACACCGAGGATCAAGACCGACAGGATGGCTGTGAGGGTGTCGAACCGGGTGACGATGTCCATCTGCAGCGACGGAACCCAGCTCACCGTCTCGACGACGGCGCGGTCGGCCTCGGGGGCGGGCCAGTGGGAGATCACCCAGATCAGGGCGCCGAGAGGCGCGAGCGCGAGGATGTAGAAACCTCGGGTGCCGATCCAATGGATGACTGCGGGCGCGATGAGCGCGCACACTGCCAACGCAGCCAACACAGAAATCAAAAGGGCACTCCGTCTTTCTCCCGGCGGGGTGTCACGGGCGATCACCCGCGGGGACTACTTTACCGTTGCCCGTATGTTCCGGTTCGACTGGCTCTGGCGCCTACTTGTGGTACTCGCATCGATCGTCATGGTCGGAGGCGTCCTGGCGGGGTGCGGCGACGAGGAACAAGCAGGTCCGGACGGTGTCCCGCTGCCTTCTGACTTCCCGGTCACACAGGTGCCGCTGATCGACGGTCACGTGCTCTCCGCCAGTGGTACCCGGGCCGACGGCTGGGAGGTCACCGTCCAGGGACCGGCGAACGCCGGTAACCAGCTCGAGGCGGCGACGAAGAAGCTCACCGACGCCGGCTACGTCGAATCACATCGCTCCACCGAAGGTGGTCAGTCCGTCGCCGTGCTGTCCGCGGCCAAGGGCGGGTCGACCTACTGGGTCCAGATCGGTGCTTCGCCACAGGCCGCAGGTGGCGGCGCGTCCGTGTTCTATCTGGTCAACGTCGAATAGGCCGACGTGAGAGCCCCCGCTTCGGCGGGGGCTTTTTCATGCCACGGTCGGCGAGACAAATGACAGAACATGTCAGGTGTTGACCTAATGCCTTTCGGTTATTACTCTCTCTTGTGACCCGCTTCACAGCGCAGGCGCCCCCATGCCGGACGTCATGTCCGGTACCGGGTGCACAACCGAGATCGAGGAGCTGTTCCATGACCACGACCGAACAGGTGACCGACCCCCTGGAGACCATCGCCGACCGCGACAAGGTGTTCATCGGTGGGCGCTGGGCGGAGTCCAGCGGCGACGAGTGGATCGAGGTGGTCGATTCGTGGTCCGAGCGGCCCGCGGCCCGCGTCCGCGCCGCCACCGCCGACGACGTGGCACGCGCCGTCGACGCCGCCCGGGCCTCCTTCGACCGCGGCGAGTGGGCGCGTAGGTCGCCCGCGGATCGCGCCGACGTGATCGACGCGATCGCCGACCGGCTCGAGGCGCGCATCCCCGAACTGACCACGCTCGGCATCGCCGAGGTGGGTGTCACCACCCCGGTCAGCGCCATGACCCAGCAGATGGTGCTCGGGCTGTTCCGTGCGGTCGCGGCCGAGGCGCGCAACGTGAACGTCGTCGAGGAGCGTCCCCGTGCCGACGGTGGTGTTTCGCGCATCGTCAAGGAGCCGACCGGCGTCGTCGCCGCGATCATCCCGTGGAACGGCCCCATCGGCAGCATCGCCTTCAAGGTGATCCCCGCGCTGGCCGCCGGCTGCTCGGTGGTGCTCAAGACGTCGCCCGAGGCGCCGTTGTCGCCGTCGGTGTTCGCCGACGTGGTCGCCGAACTGGTCGAGGAGGGCAGGATTCCCGAAGGTGTCCTCAGCGTGCTCGTCGCCGACCGTGAGGTCTCCGAGTCGCTCGTGGTCAACCCGCAGGTCGACCACATCACCTTCACCGGAAGCACCGCCGTCGGGCGTCGGATCATGAGTCTCGCGGCCGATCGCGTCGCGAAGGTCTCGCTCGAACTCGGCGGCAAGTCCGCGGCGATCATCCTCGACGACGCGGACCTGAACACCGTGATGGCCAACCTGCCGATGGCCGGCTGCATGCAGTCCGGGCAGGCCTGTGTCGCTCTGACCCGCGTCCTCGTCTCGCGCAAGCGCCACGACGAGATCGTCGCGGCCTACAAAGCGGCGCTGGACATGATTCCCATCGGAAACCCTTGGGAGCAGACGAATTTCCTCGGCCCGCTGACCTCGGCCCGTCATCGTGACCGCGTCGAGGGTTATATCGAGAAGGCCAAGGCCGAAGGCGGCGAGGTCGTCTACGGCGGAGGTCGCGTCGGGGATCAGGGCTTCTTCGTGCAGCCCACGATCATCGACAACGTCCGCAACGACATGACGATCGCGCAGGAAGAGGTGTTCGGTCCGGTCATCTCGATCATCACCTACGAGGACGAGGACGACGCGGTGGCGATCGCAAATGACTCGGTTTACGGCCTGTCCGGTGCGGTTTTCACCGCCGATGTGGAGCGCGGATTCGAACTGGCACAGCGTATTCGGACCGGAACGGTGAACGTGAACACCTCGGTTCTCGACTTCACGCTGCCGTTCGGCGGCTACAAGCAGTCCGGTGTCGGCCGCGAGGGCGGGGCCGAGGGTCTCGAGGAGTTCTTCGAGATCAAGACGGTGCACCTACCGGCTCCGCAGGCGTCCTGACCCCGGTGCGGCCGGACCGTATGTCCGGCTGCGCACCAGACAACTGAAACGACGCCGCTTCGGCGACCGCTCACGGGTCGCCGCCAGCGGTGCGCGGTCCGGAAAACGACCAGGCGTGACACTGTCACGCCTGGTCGTTGTCGTTCAAAACGGCTGTGCAACAACGAAAAAAGAAATATCCGAGCTGCTGACAAATATCACTTGACGTCTCATGTTCAACGCTCTAACGTGAGTCGGGAAGGTGGCGGTCATCACATCGACTCAAGCGTCACGATGCGGGTCACCTCGTTTCACGGCGTCAGTCAGCCTGTCTCCGATCTCTTCGGCAGGTATCGCCACTCACCCCCAGAGCAAGGATCGAACATGAAACTCGAAGGCAAAGTCGCACTGATCACCGGAGCCGGCTCGGGTCTCGGCCGCCAGTCGTCGCAGATGTTCACGGCAGAGGGTGCCAAGGTCGCCGTCGTCGACATCGACGGAGATCGCGCCGAGCAGACGGTGAAGCTCGTCGAACAGCAGGGCGGCGAGGCGATCGCCATCACCGCCGACGTCGCCAAGAAGGACGAGATCACCGCCGCGGTCGACCAGACGGTCGCCGAGTTCGGCAAGCTCGACATCGCTTGGGCCAACGCAGGAGTCGTCTCGCGCGGCGGTGTGCCCACCGTTGCCGGCGGCGAGCAGGTCAACTTCGAGGACCTGACCGAGGAGGACTGGAACAATGTCCTCGGCGTCAACCTCACCGGTGTCATCTACACCGCCCAGGCCGCGGTTCCCCACCTCAAGAGCAACGGCGGCGGCACCATCATCGCCACCTCGTCGGCGGCCTCGTTCCTGGCCTACCACCAGATCGCGCTGTACTCGGCCACCAAGGCCGGCGTCAACGGCCTGGTGCGCGGCCTGAGCCTGGATCTCGGTCCCTTCGGTATCCGGGTCAACGGCATCGCGCCGACTCACGGCATGTCGCCGAACTTCCTGATGCCCGCCGGTTCGCCGGTCGTCGGTCAGTCCTACGAAGAGGTCGCCGGCCCGTGGGATCCCTTCGTCTCGCCGATCCCGCTCAAGCTGAACCGTCCGCCGTCACTGGTCGACAACGCCAAGATCGCGCTGTTCCTGGCCTCGGATGACTCGGCCTACATGTCCGGACAGGTCATCGCCTCCGGCGACGGCGGAACGCTGTCGCGCGTCGGCATGTGGTTCCCCGAGGACCTCGACCAGAAGAACCCGAACGCCTGACCATGTCCTCACCGCAGCCCACCACACTCACTGTGGATCGCGTGGCGTGCGCCGGACACGGACTCTGCTACGGGGTCGCCCCTGATCTGATCGACGCCGACGATCAGGGCGACCCCGTGGTCCCGGAGCGCACTCTCACGCCGGACGAGGCGACTCAGGCGAGCGAGGCGGTGTCGATGTGCCCGGAGCGGGCACTGGCACTGCTCACCACCACATCCACGACCACCAAGGATCAGCAATGACAACAGCGGAACGATCCCGCGAGGACGTCACCGTCGACTTCGACGTTTACGACCCGTCCATCGCAGCCCCGGTAGATCGATTCCAGGAGTTCGCCGCAGAACTCGCCGCGAAGGGTCCGGTCGTTTACTCGACCGCCCATGGCGGACACTGGATCGTCACCTCCTACAACGAGATCCACGAGGTTCTGCGTGACGCGGACACCTTCTCCAGTTACCCCAACAACCTGGTGACGAACGAGGCCTTCGGCAAGTTCATCCCGATCGAGCTCGACCCGCCGGAACACACCGGTTACCGCAAGGCGCTTCAGCCGCTGTTCGGTCCGGCCCGCATGAAGAAGCTGTCCGACGACATCCGCGGCGTCGTCAACGACCTGCTCGACGGGTTTGCGAAGAAGGGTGAGGCCGAATACATCTCGGAGTTCGCACACGAACTCCCGGCCCGCATCTTCCTGGCGCTCATGGACTGGCCGGTCGAGGACGCGCCGCTGTTCACCGAGGCCACCGACGTCGTGCTGTTCGGCAAGCCCGGTGGGACCGAACAGGAATCGCTGGAGGCGCGCGCGATCGCCGGCATGCAGATGCTCGGCTACTTCCAGAAGATGGTCGACGAGCGACGTGCGAACCCAGGTGACGACGTCACCTCGCAGCTCATCCACACAGAGGTGGAGCTCGAGGACGGTCTCCGGCTGCTGACCGACGAAGAGCTGAACAGGATGTTCTTCCTGCTGCTCATCGCCGGCCTGCACACGGTGCAGGGCTCGCTGGCGTGGGCGATCGTCCACCTGGTCAACAATCCCGAGCAGCGACAGGCGATCATCGACGACCCCGAGCTGATGATCCCGACCGCGGTCGAGGAGATCCTGCGCATCGAGGCCGCCGTGGTCCCCGGGCGTCGTGCCACCCGCGACGTCGAACTGGGCGGAATGAAGATCTCCGAAGGCGAGCAGCTGATCCTGATGCTCTGCGCGGCCAACCGCGACGACGAGGAATTCGACGACCCGGACGCGCTCGACATCGCCCGCAAGCCGAACCGCCACCTGTCCTTCGGTGGTGGGCCGCACCGTTGCCTCGGTTCGCATCTGGCGCGTATCGAACTCACGATCGCACTCGAGGAGATCCTGCGCCGCATCCCCGATTTCCAGCTCGTGGAATCAGATCCGCCGGTGTTCCACTCCAGTCAGGTGCGCGGCTGCGTCCGCATGCCGATCCGGTTCACCCCGGAGTCCTGACCGGGCCCGGCGTGCCCTGATCACCGGTGTGGTGGGTTGTGTTCCGCGCCCGCCACACCGGTCCAGGGGCGTCGCACCATTGCTCCGTAAAACTTACTGCTGTAGGTTTAATGCAGTGCCTGTCCCAGTCCGGACGGGTGCGTCCCAACTCGACAACCGCTCCTCCACGGAGGGAACCATGACCACTTCGCTTCCCCGGCAAGATCGAATCCGGCGTGCGCTCGAGCTCCTGCGCAACGAGACGACGGACAAGTTCGACGAGATCGTGCAGTTCGAGCCCGAGGAGTTCACCGACCCGGTGCTCGCCAAGGAGGAGCGCGACCACATCTTCGGCCGCGTGCCCTCGATCGTCGCGCACGGCAGCGAGATCTCGCGTCCCAACGACTTCGTCACGGTCCAGATGCCGCGGAACAACATCATCGCGGTGCGGCAGAAGGACGGCAGTGTCCGCTCCTTCGTCAATCTCTGCCGGCATCGGGGCGCGATGCTGGAGAAGAGCGAGAAGGGGCGCTGCCGGATCTTCTCCTGCGGCTACCACCGCTGGTCCTACGATCCGGACGGTTCATTGCGGACCATCACGCGAGACTCGACTTTCGGCGATGTGGACCGTTCCGACCACGGCCTGATCGAGATCCCGACCGAAGAGCGTCACGGGTTCATCTGGGTCGTCGACAACGCCTCGGCCGAGATCGACGTCGCGGCCTGGCTCGGTCCCGAGATCGACCCGATGCTCGCCGAGTACAACCTGGACAAGCTGGTCTGCTTCCGGGCCGCGGGTTTCGACGAACCCACGAACTGGAAGATCATGCAGGATGCGTTCCTGGACGGCTACCACATCCAGTACGCGCACCCGAACACCGCCGGAAAGATCATCCACACCAACGTGATGGCCTTCGAGGACTTCGGCCGGCACTGCCGGTTCATCGCGCCGCGCAAGTCGATCGACCGCTTCCTCGAAGAGGATCCCGGTGATGCCCCGCTGGACAAGTTCGTCACCGAGACGCACTGGCTCGGCCCGAACAGCACCCTGCTTCGCCAGCCGGATCACTTCCAGCTCTTGACGTTCCGGCCGCACCCCACCGATCCGACCAAGTCCCGGATGGAACAGCGCCTGATGGTGCCGACCGTCGAGGACAGCGGTATGGAGCAGGAACGGTGGGAGCGACTGTGGAACAAGAACTGGGAGATCCTGCTCGCGGTCCTGCATCAGGAGGACTTCCCGTTGCTGCGGGATTCGCAGCAGGGCATGGGCAGTGCCGACGCGGGAGACATGTTGCTCGGCCGCAACGAGATCGCCAATCAGGTCTTCCGGCGTGAGACCAAGCGGCTCGTCGCCGAAGGGCGTGCGGGCGCCTGATGTCGAAGGGCCGGTTCGTCGGAACCGGCCCGCGACCGTAAAGTCCGATTTATCCTATAACCGTTAGGTGAGTGGGGCCGGCCGATCCGCCGGCCCCGCGCCTGCGGCGGCCGCGCCTCTCGGCCACATCGAAACCTGTTGACAGAGAAGAAAGTACGATCATGACCACAACCATCGGCAAGGCGCTCGACTGGTGGGCCCGTACCAAGGGTGATACCACCGCTGTGGTTTTCTCCGGTTCCGAGATCTCCTACCGTGAGCTGCGGGACTGGAGCAGTCGCATCGCCCGTCTCCTCGTCGAGAGCAAGGGTGTCGCTCCCGGTGCCCGGGTGGGTCTCCTCGGGCCGAACTCGCTCGAGTGGCCGGTCGCGGCCCTCGGCGCGCTGAAGTCCGGCGGCGTCCTGGTTCCGCTGAACAGTCGCTACCGTCCCGCCGAGCTCCGGAAGATCGCCGACGACGCCGGTATCGGCGTCGTGATCGTGGCCCCGGGCTTCGAGCAGCTGGCCGAGGACACCGCGGCGATCGGTGCACCGTTCAGCGTCATCACCTACGCCGAGCTCGAGGCGCTGCGCGCCGGCGGTGCGGACGACTTCCGTGTCGATCTCGAACCCGACGAGCCGACGACCGTGCTGTTCACCAGCGGGTCCACCGGGCAGTCCAAGGGCGTGATCCTCACCAACCGGACGCTCATGTCGATCGTCTTCGAGAACACCCTCACCGAGGAGGGTTTCCGGCCGGGAACCACCACGCTGCTGGTCCTGCCGCTCGCCTTCACCCCGGGCCTGGTCTACGGACTCCTGATCACGACGGTTCTGGGCGGCACGCTGGTCGTCGAACCCGAACTGAATCCCTCGAACGCGGTGAAGCTCCTCGAGAAGCATTCGGTGGAGGCCATCTTCGGCGTCCCGCTGATCTTCGAGGCCATCTCGCGTGCCCCGGAGTTCGCCGATGCGGACCTGAGCGCCCTGAAGACCGCGATCGTCGGCGGCGCAGCCGTTCCGGTGCCGTTGCTGAAGCGCTGGGCCGACAAGGGTGTCCTCCTGCGTCAGATCTACGGCATGACCGAGGCCGGCGGCGTCGCGACCGCGACGATCCGCGAGGAGGCCTTCGAGTTCCCGGACCGGTGCGGCACGGGGTCGATCTTCACCGAGGTCAAGGTCTTCAACGACAAGGGTGAGGAAGCGGCTCCCGGAGAAGCGGGTGAACTCGTGGTCCGCGGCCCGGGTGTCACCCCCGGCTACTGGAACGACCCCGAGACCACCGCGCAGGCCCTCCGCGGCGGATGGCTGCACAGCGGTGACCTCGGCGAAGCCGACGAGGACGGCCGCGTGAAGTTCGTCGACCGCCTCAAGGACCTCATCATCTCCGGCGGCATCAACATCTCGCCGGTGGAACTCGAGATCGCGATCGGCGCCATCGACGGCGTCCAGGAGGTCGCCGTGATCGCGGCGAACGACGACCGGTTCGGCGAGACCCCCGCGGCGATCGTGACGGCCGCCGCCGATGTCGACGAGAAGGCGATCGTCGAGCACTGCCAGAAGGTCCTGGCCGACTTCAAGGTGCCCCGTTACGTCGTGATCCGGCAGGACCCGCTGCCCCGCCTCCCCAGCGGAAAGATCGCCAAGACGGTGATCCGGGACGAGTACAAGGACGTGGATACTCGCTTCGATCGCGTGCGCTGAGGGGTGCGCGTGCGTTAGACGAGGTGCGCGCCGGTTGTGAGACGGCCGAGGTTGCGGAGGATATCCGCGCCTCGGTCGTTTTGCTTACCGGCCGGCTCGGCGAGACGGCCGACGAGGCTGTCTCGATTTTTGAGCGGCGCGGACAGATAACACAGTTTGTCTGTTGTAACATGGGTTTTGGGAGGTGCACTCACGTGGCACGCAGAAAGACGGGCAACGTCCTGAGCGAGGACGTCGAGGAGGCCCGTAAACAGATCATGGTCGCTGCGGAGAAGGTTTTCCAGCGATACGGCGTATCCAAGACGACGATGGACGACATCGGTCGTGAGGCCGGGGTGTCCCGTCCGACCGTCTACCGCTATTTCGGCGACCGCGACACTCTCATCTCGGCCATCATCGAACGACGGTCGCGCATGCTGTTCGCCAAGGCGCGGAAGTTCCTGCTCGAGAAGGATTCCTTCGCCGACCAGCTCGTCGAGGGCCTGATCTTCCTGGTCGACCGGGGACGCCGCGATCCGCTGATCCGCATCCTGGTCAGTCCCGAACACATGCAGATGGCCGAACCCCTCGTCGGAGCGTCGGGGCTTGCCGCCCGGCTGACCGCGGAGATGTGGGATCCGGTCATCGAGCAGGCGATGGAGCGCGGCGAGATCCGTCGGGATCTCGACAAGGAGAAGATGGCCGAGTGGATCGCATTCGTCCAGTTCATCCTTGTCGGGCGACTGGACTTCGACCGCCCCGACGACCCACAGCATCGGGAGATGTTGCGCGACTTCGTGCTCCCGGCGTTCCTTCCGAGCGCGGTACCGGCGGCCGAGCTGAAACGCTGACGCGGCGAGCGTGTCGCCGGACACGCGCGTGCCGAGTCCGGCGACCGCTGCCCTGACCTCGGATCAGATCCCGGTGGATGATCTCCTTCATGATCGCGTCGGTCCCGCCGTAGATCCGCCGGGTACTCCATCATGTAGCCGTACCCCCGTGGAGCTGCACACCCGCGTCGATGACCTTGTCCTGCAGGTTCGGTGACCTATCGTTCCGCCTTGGCCGCGTCGACGTTCCCGATGGGCGTTGGGCAGGCGACCAGTCGGAAGTCGGGTGCCCGGCGTTGTTCGGTCGTTCCGTCGGGGCGGGGCCATTCGGTGATGAGGTCGACGGTGTCCCCGCGGCCGGACGCGTCGGTCACCCGGTGGCGCGCAGCGGATTCCGAACACGAACAATCGGTACGGCGTCGATGTCGAGACGGGCGCGAAGGTAGACCCCGTCGAACCACCCGTGACATTCGGCGAACGACAGCATCTCGCGGACCTCGTCGAGCCACCGCCGGTTGTCGCTCAGGGACTGTAGCCACCACGTGTTGACATAGGCGACGTTGCCGTCGATGTAGCCGATTCCGCGCCGGTGCACCCTCTCTGATGTATCGGCCGCGCTGATCCGCGTCCTCACCGAGAGACTTCGCAGATTCTCTCGGTCAAGGACTCGGACCGTTTGTGCTTCGACGCAAATCTCCATGATGCTGCCCCGGAATGTTGTCGTGCCGATCTAACGGGCCGTGGACGAATAGATGTCCTCGATGATCTCGGCGTACTTGGTCGTGACGCCGCGTCGTTTGAGCTTCATCGTCGGCGTGAGTTCATCGGAGTCGGGGAGCCATTCGTCGGCGAGGAGTCGGTGACGTTTGATCTGTTCGACGCGGGATAGCTGCTCGTTCGCGCGGGCAACCGCCTGGTCGACTTCGGCTTGCAGCGCGGCATTGTCGATGAGTGCCGCAGGGCTGGCGTCCGAGAGACCGTGCGCGGCAGCGAAGGTGCGGGCGGCATCGGGATCGAGGACGATGAGCGCTACGTTGTAGGGCCGGCGGTCGCCGATGACGCACGCCTGACCGATCAGCGGCGAGGCGCTCTTCAGCTTCCCCTCGATGTTGACCGGGGACATGTTCTTGCCCGCGGCGTTGATGATCAGTTCCTTCTTGCGGTCGACGATCGTGACCCATCCATCGTCGTCGATCCGCGCGATGTCGCCGGTGTGCAGCCAGCCGAACTCGTCGATCGCCTCGGCCGTCTTCTCGGGGGCCTTGCGGTAGCCGCGCATGACGTGCGGGCCGCGCAGCAGGAGCTCGCCGTCGTCGGCGAGCTTGGCCTCGGTGCCCGGTTGGGCCAGGCCCACCTTGCCGACACGGATGTCGTCGGGCACGTTGGTGAATCCCAGCGCGCCGGTCTCGGACATCCCGAACCCCTCCTGGAGCGGCAAGCCGAGCGCGAGGAAGAACTCGTGCACCGCCGGCGCGATCGGCGCAGCGCCGGTCATGAGGAGCGCGACGCGGTCCAGTCCGAGTTGTGCCCGGAGGTCGGCGAATATGCGTTCGTCGGCGACGCTGACGGCGTCCTGTAGGTCTGCCGGAACCGGTTCTCGGCGTTGCTCGATCTGTACCAGGCGGATCGCTGCCTCCAGCGCGGCCGACGTCGCATCACGCGGGCCGTCCGGCAGTGCCGAGAAGCGGGCGAGGAGACCGGCCCGGAGCTTCTCCCAGATCCGCGGCACACCCAGGAACCAGGTCGGGTGAGCCTCGGCGACCGCGCCGAACACGGCTGTCGCATCACGAACAGTGGTGATGGGCCACCCCGTCACGGTCGCGAGGTAGTGCGAGAACACGCGATCGGCGGCGTGCGCGGTCGGCAGGTAGCTGATGGCCGCACCGTCGACGTCGAACGGGAAACGCAGGTTGCAGGTGTACATGACGAACATCAGATTGGCGTGGGTGAGTTCGACGCCCTTCGGATCTCCCGTCGTGCCCGAGGTGTAGATGAGCGTGGCCAGGTCGTCGGCACGGACCGAACGCCAGGTCTTCTCGAAGTCGAAGTCCGCGGGGCGGCGGCCGCGTAGCTCATCGAGCGGGGTGATGGTCGCGGGACCGTTGCCATGGACGGTGGGTGCGCCTGCCGGGTTCGTCACCACGAGGTGCCTGACGGTGGGGGCGGCGGTGCGCTGGAGGACGTCGAGGAAGGCGGAGTCCGCGACGACAACCGAGTTCCCGGCGTTGTCGAACAGGTAGCTGATCTGATCCGGCGCCGAGGTGAGATAGATGGAGAACGGCGTCGCGCCCAGGTGCAACACGGCCATGTCGACGACGTGGAACTCCGGGCTGTTCGGCAGCATGATGGCGACCGTGTCACCGTGTCCGACGCCGAGATCGGCGAGTCCGGCAGCCACTTCCTCAACCGCCGTGCGGTATTCGGACCAGGTCAGCGATCGCTCCTCACCGAAGGCGCTCAGGGCCGTGGAATCGGGCCGACTCGCGGCCGTGGCCTGGAAGGCCCCGACCAGCGTGGTGGCGGAGATACCCGGGGCGGCAACAGGTGCGGACGGGGCCTGCGGTGCGTGTGTCATTGTGTTCTGCCTCGATTGCGATGGGACGAGATGGTGGGGGCGGGCCGGGCTCAGTGGGTGAGTTGTCCGGCGCCGCCGGACGACTCCTGCGCTGTCGCGGCGGTTCCGCGCGTGGTGACGAACTCGGCGAAGTCGGGTTCGTGGACACGACGCCAGTAGTCGACGTACCGCCAGGGGCTGTTGGTGACGATCCGTCCCCGTGCGTTGCGGTAATACGTCGTGGTACCGCCGAAGTGCCACACCGTGTCCTCGAGCGCTTCGTCGAGTTCGCGGTTGTAGGTGTCGAACGCCTCGGGACGGACCTCGATCGAGTCGAGCCGCTCGTCGATCATCGCGCTGATCAATGCCGTGACGTGCTGAATCTGCATCTCGGTGCCGGCGATGACCGTGCCGCCGTGACCGGTGTTGGTGTTGGGGCCGTACAGGCAGAAGAAGTTCGGAAATCCGGGCACGGTGATACCGAGGTGGGCACGGCCGTCGTCGGTACCCCAGACCTCTCGGAGTGTGCGTCCGTCGCGACCACGGACCGTGAGCGACCCCAGAACATCTACGGACTTGAAACCCGTTGCCAGAACCAGCACGTCGGCGCCGTGGTCGACACCGTCCGAGGACCGAACCCCGTTCGTCGTGACTGTGCTGATACCGGTGGTGACGAGAGCGACATTCTCGCGGCGAAGCGTGCGGAACCAGCCGGCGTCGATCAGCAGTCGCTTTCCGTACGGCGGATAGTCGGGCAGGCTCTTCGCGAGAAGGTCTGGGCGACCGTCGAGTTCGTTCTCGATGTACGCGGTCAACATGGCGCGTAGTCGGTCGTTTCCCTTGTTGATCGCGCGCCCGAGGTGGGGATAGTCGCGATCGACCTGCAGGAGGCGCCACACCTTGTCGCCCATCCGCCAGAACAAACGGGCGCGATACCACGCGAGATAGAACGGCACGTGTCTGTTCAGCCAGTGCGCCGAGTCGTCGACCGGCTGCCCTTTGAGCGGATGGGGCATCGCCCATTGCGGTGTCCGCTGGAACACCCGGACCTCGGCTGCGTCTTCGGCAGCGGCGGGAACGAACTGCATGGCGCTCGCACCCGTGCCGATGACCGCGACGCGTTTGCCTCGGAGGTCGACCGCCGGGTCCCACTGCGCCGTGTGCAACACGGGGCCCTCGAAATCCGACAGTCCCGGCAGGTCGGGGATGCTGGGCTGGTTCAGCAGTCCAACCGCGCTGACAACGACTGTCGCGGTGAGGCTCTCGATCTCACCGGTTGATACCGATCGAAGGTCGAGGGTCCAGCCGGCGGTGGCCGGGTCGAACTCGGCCTGATCGACCATCGTCGAGAATCGTGTGTGGGCCAGGACGCCGTGGCGTTCGGCCAGTGCTCGCCAGTATGCCGCGAGCTCTTCCTGCGGAGCGAAGTAGCTGGACCACTCCGGGTTCGGGTCGAAGGACAGGGCGTAGAGGTAGCTCGGGGTGTCGACCCCGCAGCCCGGGTACACGTTCTCGTGCCACGTGCCGCCCACGTCGTCGTTCTTGTCGATGAGAACGTAGTCGATCCCAGCCTGCTGCAAGCGGATTGCCATGGCCAGTCCGGATATCCCCGCACCGATGATCGCGACCCGGAAGCCATCCGTCGGAGTGGACTGCGGTACCGAATGGCGGCGGTACAGGCCCATCTCCTCGCCCAGGAGCTGCCCGTAGTCGTCGGGGAGTCGCTCGGCAAGCATCACCGAGAGGATCCGTGACAGTCGTTCAGGGGCCGGTGCGTCCGCAACGTCGAGGTCGCCATCGCGCCACGCGCGAAGCGTTGCCGAGGCCTCACGCCGAATGCGTTCGGCGAGTTCGGGTTCGAAACCTCCGGTGTCGTGGTCGCCGAGATCGGGAGGAGCGGTCGGCAGGTAGGGATCCTCGATCCAGCGGTCATCGCCGGTCAGGAGAGCCAACGAGCCGAGCAGGATCGGGAGATTGGCGTGTCTCAGTGCGCGTGCGAGCTGCTCGTCGGTGAAGTCGGCGTCGGGCCGGAACGCGCCGTCGGGAACGCCGCTCCACTCGGGCGCAAGGCGGGGGGAACTGGACTCTGGCATACACGAGACCATACAATGTGTTCAGACGTGGCGTCAATCACATTTCCGCCGACGGCTGAGCACCGCGGCCCACCCCGTCAATCGATCGACAGACAGGACAGACAATGACAGTCACCGCGAATCGTCCACGCGCACGAAGTGTGTACGAACCCGAGCACGAGGCATTCCGGGAGAGCTTCCGCCGGTTCCTCGACACCGAGGTCGTCCCGGGCTACGAGAACTGGGAACGGGAGGGGCGGATTCCCCGCGAACTCTTCCGGAAGGCCGGCTCGCACGGATTTCTCGGGATGTCGGTCGACGAGGAGTTCGGCGGCGGCGGCACCGATGACTTCCGGTTCAACGCGGTCATCGCCGAAGAGGTTGCCGACGCGGGGGTGATGTCGTTCGGGGTCAACCTCCACAATGACATCTGCGTTCCGTACTTCGAGCGTTATGCCGACGACGAGCAGAAGCGACGCTGGCTGCCCGGCCTGGCGTCGGGTGATCTCATCGCGGCCATCGCGATGACCGAGCCGGGCACTGGCTCCGATCTCGCGGGCATCACCACGACGGCGAAAGAGGAGGGTGATCACTTTGTGCTGAACGGTTCGAAGACGTTCATCTCCAATGGGATCAACGCCGATCTGGTCATCGTCGCTGCGCGGACCGAGAGCGGCGGTGACCGCCACGGCGGCCTGTCGTTGCTGGTTGTCGAACGCGACACCCCTGGCTTCCAGCGTGGGCGCAACCTGGAGAAGATCGGCATGCATGCGCAGGACACCGCCGAATTGTTCTTCGAGGACGCCCGGGTCCCCAGGGGGAACCTGCTGGGTGAGCGAGGTGGAGGCTTTCGTGCACTCGTCACCAACCTCCCTCAGGAGCGGCTGACGATCGCAGTGGCGAGCACGGCCGCGGCGGCCCGCGCGGTCGAGCTCGCGCGGGACCATGTGAGTACCCGAACCGCATTCGGAAAACCGTTGGCGGCCAATCAGAGCATCCGGTCCACGCTCGCCGACGCCTTCGTGCAGACCGAGGTCGTCCGTGCCTTCGTCGATGACTGCCTGCTCCAGCACACGACCGGTGGCCTCACCGCCGATCGGGCCGCGATGGCCAAACTCGCGGCAAGTGAGGTCCAGGGGCGCGTCGTCGACCGGTGTCTGCAGATGTTCGGCGGCTACGGCTTCATGGCCGAGTATCCGATCGCCAAGGCCTACGTCGACGCGCGCGTGCAGCGAATCTACGGCGGAGCCAACGAGATCATGAAGGAGATCATCGGCAAGTCCCTCTTCCGTTGAGGGCTGACGAGAACACGACACCATGAAGAGAACACTTTTCGACTCCGAACATGATCAGTTCCGGGACACCGTCCGGTCCTTCCTGACGAAGGAAGCCGTTCCGCACACGGCCGACTGGGAGGAAGCCGGTGAGGTCAGTCGTGACTTCTGGACCGCGGCGGCCGATCAGGGTCTGGTCGGCTTCGCGGCTCCGGAACAGTACGGCGGCGGGGGACTACGCGACTTCCGGTTCAATGCGGTGCTGAACGAGGAAGTGGTCCGCACCGGGACCGTCGGCGACGGCTTCTCGCTGACCAACGACATCGTGCTCCCGTACTTCCTGGACATCGCGACGCCGGAACAGCAGGGACGTTGGCTGCCCGGCATCGTCAGTGGTGAGACCGCGATCGCCATCGCCATGTCCGAACCAGGTACCGGTTCGGACCTGCGCGCGATCAAGTCCACCGCGACCCGTGTCGATGGTGGGTGGCGTCTCAATGGTTCCAAGACTTTCATCACTCGCGGTATCCAGGCCGACCTGATCATCGTCGCCGCTCGGATTCCGGAGAACGACGGCGGTGGATTCGGATTGTTCGTCGTGTCCGGGGACCACGAGGGATTCCAGCGCGGTCGAAAGCTGCAGAAGATCGGCCGCAAGGCGCAGGACACCGCGGAGTTGTTCTTCGAAGACGTCCTCGTCGCGGAATCGGACGTGCTCGGTGAGCCGGGCAAGGGGCTGCGATACATGATGGGAAACCTTGCCCAGGAACGGTTGTCGATGGCGGTCGTCGCGGTCGCCCAGGCCGAATACGCGGTCGAGACCGCCATCGCCTACGGCAAGGAGCGCAAGGCCTTCGGTCAACCCATCGGGAGCTTCCAGGCGAACCGCTTCACCCTGGCCGAGTTGTCCACGCAGGTGGGAATCGCCCGGGTGTTCGTGGACCGGTGCATCGAGGCGCAGAACGCCGGAGAACTCACCGCAGCCGAGGCGGCCGGCGCGAAGTTCTGGACCACCGAGCTGGAGTTCAACGCACTGGACACCTGCCTCCAGATGCACGGCGGGTACGGCTACATGGAGGAGTACGACGTCGCGCGGAGGTGGAGGGACGCGCGGGTGCAGCGGATCTACGGCGGCACCAACGAGATCATGCGCGAGATCGTGGGCCGCTCGCTCGGTCTGTGAACCAGGGTTGAATCGGTGGTTGCCCGGGAAGAACTTTCAACCGGGCAACCACCGATGTCACGGAGTCGAGTCGACCACGCCGTCGGCGAGGAGGGATTCGATCTCGGTCGGGGAGAAGCCGGTCTCACCGAGCACCTCGACAGTGTCGGCGCCCGGCGCGCGCCGCGGACGAGGACTCGTCGGCGGGCGACCGTCGAAGCGAGGGGCCGGAGCCGGTTGAACGACGCCGTCGACCGTCACGAAGGTGTTCCGGGCTCGATTGTGCGGGTGCTCCACTGCCTCCGACATCGTCAGAACCGGTGCGTAGCAGGTGTTTCGGCCGTCGAACAGCGCGTCGAGTTCGGCCCGATCGTATTCGGCGACCCGGTTCTCGAGAATGATGCGGTACTCGTCCCATCGCTTCGAATAGAGATGGTCGTGCCGCATTGCATCGGGCAGTTCCAAGACATCACAGAGCTCCGTCCAGAACTGATTCTCGATGGCGCCGATGCTCACCCACTGTCCGTCGCGGGTCTCGTAGACGTCGTAGAAGAACGCGCCGGTGTCGAGCAGGTTGGCGCCGCGTTCCTCGACGAAGTCGCCCTCCGCCCGGTACGAATGGAACATCGCCATCAGGGCCGAGGCGCCGTCGATCATCGCCGCATCGACGACACGGCCTCCGTGCCCGGCGCGGGCGGACAGGATGCCCGCGAGCATCCCGAAGGCGAGAAAGGTTCCTCCGCCTCCGAAGTCGCCGACGAGGTTGAGGGGCGGAACCGGTGGCCCGCCCTTCCGTCCGATCTGATGCAGGGCGCCGGTAAGTGCGATGTAGTTGATGTCATGCCCGGGCCGCGACGCCATCGGACCGCTCTGGCCCCAGCCGGTCATCCGTCCGTAGACGAGGTTCGGGTTGTGGTGCAGACAGTCTCGTGGCCCGACGCCGAGGCGCTCGGCGACGCCGGGGCGGAAGGTCTCGATGATCCCGTCGGCGTCGGCGCAGAGCCGGCGGACGACGTCGGCACCCGCCTCCGACTTGAGGTCCACGGCGATGTGCCGTCGACTCCGGAAGAGGATGCCGTGACCGCCGACCGCCCAGGGGTTGCCCCCGGGTCGGTCGACGGTGATGACCTCGGCGCCCATGTCCGCCAGCATCATCGCCGCGAACGGGCCGGGGCCGATGCCGGCGAGCTCGATGATCCGGGTGCCGGCCAGCGGAGGGGGTGTCGACTCGACGCTCACTTCTTCGCGACCACCGGCATGCCGCCCTTGTTCGCGGCGATGTCCGCGTGGACCTCGTCGGGGTTGGCCACGGCCATCTCCTTGTTCGCGCCGTCGGGGAGTTTGATCGCGTCGTTGAATTGGCGAAGCATGGTGAACGCGGCCTTCTCGTCGTCGTGCGGCAGCACTCGCCCGACTCGATCGGCAAGGGTGACGAGCGGGCTGATCGTCGGCAGGATGTGCCGCCATCCGGTCTTCTCGACGCCCAGAGCATCCATGACGTGCGGCGGGATCCACGAGTGCAGCAACCCATATGCGAGCTTGAGTCGACGTTCATTCGTCATGAACTTGGCAACCGGTCCCGGCAGCACCTCGACGTCGCCGGGCGGGTTCTCGACGCTGTATTCGATGATCGAGTGGACGACGTCGTGGCAGAGCTCGTCCGGCGGCAGTTCGACCAGCGTGTGCAGATCGGTCTTGCGACGAGCGTCCTCGTAATCCGTGTGCAGGATGTCCTCGGGAACGCCGATCACATATCCCACGTAACGGCTCAGGGCGAAGATGTCCTCGAGTTCACGGTCGCTGAAACGGATTCCCGCGGACTGGACCGCATCGGTGAACTTCACCCCGAACTGGCCGGCCTGGGTGACCATGCTGTCGAAGTTGTTGATGGGGATGCCCCAGCCGGCCCAGTCCCAGTGGTCGGATCGCCCGAGACTGTGACGAACCGCGGCATGGATCATGCGGACCTTCGCGGTGAGGCGAAAGCCCTCCTCGAAACGCGCCATCCCGCCGGGGGTGTAGGCGGCGACCACGTACCGGAAGCTCTCGATGAGCCGGGTCCCCACCTTGTCCTGCTCGCGGAGCCGGCCGCTGAACAGCACCGGACGGGTGGCGCTGTACATGGAGAACCCGCCGGCGATCGCACCCCAGGCGAGGACGGGAGGGACGATCGGGCCGGCGCGCCAGAACGCGACCGCACCGCGGTAGAGCTGATCGAAATCGACCCAGTCGGGGATGTGGTCGAGCTGGTCGAAGAGCGCGATCAGTCCGGGGCTGGGGTCGTCGATCGCGTCGATCCCGTGATCCAGGGCGTGGTCGAAGGTCCGCCACGTCGAATTGTTGGATTTGTCCTTGAAGTCGAGCATCGCCGCGTAGGCATAGTCGTCGGCGAGCAGGGCGTGGTCGGTCAGCTTCTCGACCAAGTCGCGACCGTACATGGCGATCGCTTTGTCCTTGTTCGCAATTCGACCCAGGTCGATACCGCGTGGCAGTCCCGGCGGAACGTCGAGATCGCCGCGGAAACTGGTCGGCTGCGTATGTGGCTCGGTGATGGTCATCGCGCCTCCTAGGGGGGTGGACGGTACGCCGACCTCGTGTGATCGGCGTTACAACGCAGGGTAGACCCACCTGAACACTATGTCTACACTGAATGTCTGGCCGCATGTCGGCCGGTCCGTGACGCGATGTGCCCGCGGTCAGCCGTGTCGCACGCGTCGACCCGCCCCCTACAACGAGGAGTATCGATGTCGCCGCTGCCCCAGGACTCGACGAACGCAACGGTGGCGTCGCCTCCGGAACCGCTGCCGCCCCGGACCTTGCGTGAGCTGTTGGAATCCCGGTGGAGTTGCCGCGAATTCCTCCGTCGTCAGGTATCGCAGTCCGAGATCGAGAGAGTGGTCGACGTGGCCCGTCTGACCCCCTCGTGGTGCAACACGCAGCCGTGGCACGTCGACGTGCTGAGTGGGGGCGCCGCCGAGGGTCTGCGCGACGCCCTGCGGGCCGCGATCGCGGATGGACCGGCGCAGAATCCCGACATCGAGTTCCCGGCTGCGTATGACGGCGTCTACCAGGAGCGTCGTCGCGAGAGTGGTCTACAGCTCTACGCAAGCGTCGGTATCGAGAAGTCGGACCGGGCCGGTTCGGCCCGACAGATGTTGCGCAACTTCGACTTCTTCGGTGCGCCGCATGTGGCGATCGTCACGACCGAGGCTGCGCTGGGTCCCTATGGAGCGGTGGACTGCGGATTGTTCGTGAGCAACTTCATCCTGGCGGCCCACGAGCTCGGGATCGCGACCGTTCCGCAAGCGGCGCTGGCGACGCAGTCGCCGGTGATCCGGGAGTATCTCGGGTTGAAGCCGGAACGGCAAGTAGTCGTGGGTATCTCGTTCGGTTATCCCGACCTGGACGCGCCGGTAAATGTGTATCGCACCAGCAGGCAGTCGGTCGCAGAGGTCGCGTCCTTCCACTGCTGACGGCCGCGGGCTCCACGGCGGAGGCGGCTATACACCGTGTATGAACGTAATGTATGTTGCTCTCGACGATGGCGCCCGAGCGCCCGCTGAACGACAAGGAGACTGCGAATGTCGGAAACCCAGGCACTGATCTTTGATGCGATTCGCACGCCGCGCGGTAAGGGCAAGAGCTCGGGATCGTTACACACGATCAAGCCGATCGACCTCGCCACCGGCTTGCTGTCGGCGGTCCTCGACCGGAATCCCTCTCTGGACCCCGCCCGCGTCGACGACCTGGTTCTCGGAGTCGTGAGTCCGGTCGGCGAGCAGGGTGGCGACATCGCGCGCACGGCGGCACTCGCGGCGGGGCTCCCCCGCACGGTGGCGGGAGTGCAGGTCAATCGGTTCTGCGCATCCGGACTCGAAGCGGTGAATCTCGCGGCGCAGAAGGTACGTTCGGGATTCGAGGACCTGGTCTTCGCAGGCGGCGTCGAGTCGATGTCCCGTGTCCCGATGAGCTCTGACGGCGCCGCGTGGATGGACGACCCCGCAACGAATCTGGCCACGAGCTTCGTGCCGCAGGGCATCGGCGCCGATTTGATCGCGACACTCGACGGGCACACCCGCGAGGACGTGGACGCGTACGCGGTGCGTTCGCACGAACTGGCCGCCAAGGCCGAGGCGGACGGGCGATTCGATGCCTCGGTCGTACCGGTACGCGACATCAACGGGGCCGTGGTACTCGACCGGCACGAGACCATCCGCGAGGGGACCACCACCGCCACCCTCGCGCCACTCCGGCCGTCGTTCGCCAAGCTCGGCGCGGCGGGCTTCGATGCCGTTGCACTGCAGGAGTTCCCGACCGTCGAGAAGATCGACCACGTCCATCACGCCGGCAACAGCTCAGGAATCGTCGACGGTGCCTCGCTGGTCGTGATCGGTAGCGAAGCGGTCGGGAAAGAACTGGGCCTGACTCCGCGCGGGCGGGTCGTCTCCACCGCGGTGTCCGGAGACAATCCGACCATCATGCTGACCGCGCCGGCTCCCGCGTCGCGGAAGGCGCTGGCGAAGGCCGGTCTCACCGTCGACGACATCGACCTCGTGGAGATCAACGAGGCGTTCGCCTCGGTGGTGCTGCATTTCGTCGACGACCTCGGCCTCGACATGGCGAAGGTGAACGTGAACGGCGGAGCGATCGCGATGGGTCACCCGCTCGGCGCCACCGGGGCGATGCTCGTGTCCACGGTCTTGGACGAACTGCACCGGACCGGCGGTCGATACGGACTCGTGACGCTGTGCGTCGGCGGCGGTATGGGGATCGCGACCGTGGTCGAGGCGCTCTGACCGCCGCTCGCAACGCCAGACAATCAGCAGACAACCCCAGAGAGAGTTCAACGGCAATGACGCAGAACATTATCCGGCGCACCATTGACGACGACGCCGTCGTCACCCTGACCATCGACGATCCCGACCAGCGGGTGAACACGATGAACGAGCGATTCGTCGCCTCGCTCTCGGACGCCCTCGACGAGATCGTTGACGCCCAGGACATCGCCGGTGTCATCATCGCTTCCGGGAAATCGACGTTCTTCGCCGGCGGCGACCTCAACGACCTCCTGCACACCGATCGGTCGCACATCGACGACTTCACCGCGTTCGTCGAACGGAATCGGGACCTGCTCCGACGCCTGGAGCGTCTCGGGGTGCCGGTCGTGGCGACGATCAACGGTGCGGCGCTGGGTGGTGGTCTCGAGCTCGCGCTCGCGACCCACCATCGCGTCGCGGTGAAGTCCGGCGGAGTTCGTCTGGGACTTCCGGAAGTGACCCTGGGTCTGCTGCCAGGTGCCGGGGGCGTCGTCCGCAGCGTGCGACTGCTGGGCGTCCAGAAGGCGCTGTCGTCGCTGCTGCTGTCCGGTCGTCAGGTCGATGCGACGGCCGCACTCGAACTGGGCATCGTGGATGAACTCGTCGATTCGCCTGCGGATCTGGCGTCGGCGGCGAAGGCCTGGATCCTGGCCAATCCGGATGCACGGCAGCCGTGGGACGTGTCGGGGTTCGCGATACCGGGCGGGGCCCCGGGTGACCCGGCGCAGCCGCTGCACGCCTCCCTGCCCCTCCTGACCGCGGCACTGCGAGCCGACCTCAAAGGCGCGAATTACCCGGCGCCGAAGAACATCCTGAAGGCCGCTGTCGAGGGCGCCCAGGTCGACTTCGACAATGCCTTGCGGATCGAGACCCGGTACTTCGTCGACCTGGCAGTCGGGCAGATCGCGAAGAACATGATCCAGGCCCGATTCTTCGACACCCAGACGGTGAACGGACTCCGCGGTCGCGACGCATCACGGACCCCGTGGAAGGCGACGAAGGCGGTGGTTCTGGGTGCCGGGATGATGGGTGCGGGTATCGCCTATCAGTGCGCCGCAGCCGGAATCGACGTCGTACTCAAAGATGTCAGTGCGGAAGCCGCCGAGCGCGGCAAGGGGTACTCGCGGAGAGTGCTCGACAAAAAGGTGAGTGCGGGCGACCTCTCCGAAGCGCAGCGAGAGGTCATCCTCGACCGGATCACCGCCACCGTCGACGTCGCCGACGCCGCAGGCGCGGACCTGGTGATCGAGGCCGTCTTCGAGGATCCCGATCTCAAGGCCCGAGTTCTGAAGGAGGTCGAACCCGTTCTCGCACCGGGTGCGCTCATCGGGTCGAACACGTCGACCCTGCCGATCACCGGTTTGGCCGGCGCCGTGCAGAATCCCGCAGACTTCATCGGCCTGCACTTCTTCAGCCCGGTGGACAAGATGCCGCTGCTGGAGATCATCAAGGGCGGTTCGACGTCTGCCGAATCAGTCTCCAGGGCACTGGATGTCGCCCGTCAGATCGCCAAGACCCCCATCGTGGTCAACGACAGTCGCGGCTTCTTCACCAGCCGGGTGATCGGCACCTTCGTCAACGAAGCGCTCGCCATGCTCGGCGAGGGGGTGCCAGCACCGATGATCGAGCAGGCCACGACCCAGGCGGGCTATCCCGCACCCGCGTTGCAGCTCGCCGATGAACTCAATCTCGAACTCCTGCGGCGAGTTCGGGACGCATCGCGCGATGCGGCCGAGGCGGAGGGGCGCGACTGGGCGGCCCATCCCGCCGAGGCGGTGCTCGACCGGATGCTGGCCGAGTTCGACCGGGCAGGCCGGTTGGCCGGCGCCGGCTTCTACGAGTACCGTGACGGCCGCCGAAGCGGGTTGTGGCGTGGCCTCGGAACGGCTTTCCCGGTTGCCGAACAGGTACCGACCCTGACCGATCTCAAGGAACGCCTGCTGTTCGTCGAAGCCGTGGAATCCGCGAAGTGCTTGGATGAGGGCGTTCTGGAGTCGGTGGCCGACGCGAACATCGGATCGCTGCTGGGGATCGGGTATCCGGGATGGACGGGCGGAGTGCTGCAGTTCATCGACGGCTACGAGGGTGGGGTCGCGGGCTTCGTGACGCGTGCGACTGAGCTGGCCGCGCGCTACGGAACGCGTTTCCTCCCACCGGCGTCACTGACCCGGCTCGCCGCCGATGGCCGGTCACTCGCCGACTCGCGTCGACATGCGGAAGTGGTTTCATGACTCAGCATTTCGTGCATACGCGGGACGGTGTCCGGCTCTCGGTCCGCGACGTCGGAGACGGTCCGGGAGTCCTGCTGATCCATGGCTGGAGTCTCAGCGGAGAGGTGTGGGATCGGCAGATACGGGTACTCGCCGAGAGCGGTCATCGCGTCGTCGCCATGGATCTCCGTGGGCACGGACGGTCGGATGCACCACTGGACGGTTACGACATCGACTCCCTGCAGCACGACGCGCTCGAGGTCATCGAGCAGCGTGGCCTGGGCGCGGCCGCCATCGTGGGCTGGTCGCTGGGCGGCATGGTCGCCCTCCGCTTGGCACATGGACGTCCCGATCTCGCGCGGTCTCTCGTGTTGGTTGCCACCAACGGCGTTGCGGCGGCACGGTTCGAGGACTTTCCGTTCGGGGTGCCCCCCGAGGGGCCTCTGAACAGTCTCCTCGCCGCCGAGCACGCCAACCGGATCTCCCTGCGCCGACGTGCCGTCGGTGATCCGTTCAAGGGCGGCGCGCCCGACCCGCACACTCTGGACTGGCTACACCGCATTTCGCTGCAGACGCCGAGTTGGGCCGGGCGTGCGGCACTGCGCACGCTGATGTGCACCGAACAGACGCACCTGCTCGAGGGCCTCTCCGTACCGGTGACCCAGATCGTCGGTACCGCGGACCCCGCGCTGTCGGTTCGCGGTGCGCGATGGGTACGTGAGCGTCTGGACAGCACGCTCGTCGAGTTCGACGTCGGGCATTACCCCATGCTGGAGTGCCCGGACGAGTTCGACGCGGCGCTGCTTCGCGGGGTGGGTGCGGTGCGTTCGCGCGTGGCGTGACCTGAACCGGTCAGACGTCGTGTCCGGACATCGAGTATGATGCCGCTATGGCTTCGAGTTCTTTCGTGCGGCGGCGCCCCCGTGACTACGACGGGAGTTCTTCTGCCGAACTCGCGGTGTTCCGGGCGACCGAGGAACTGCTCACATCGACCTCTCTCCAGGATCTGACCGTTGCCCAGATCCTGGAGACGGCCGGCCTGTCCCGGGCCAACTTCTACCACTACTTTGCCAACAAGTACGACGTCCTGGTGGCGCTTCTGGGACGAGTGTTCGACGAGTCCTACGGCGCTGATGCGCCGTGGTCCTCCGATCCGGGACGTGACCGGGCGCGGCGCATGGGCTCGAGTCTCGAGCACACCCTCGACATGTGGTCACGACATGGGGCGGTCATCTGCGCGGTCATCGAGCACATGCACAGCAAGCCCGCGGTCGCCGCGGCCTGGCAGCGGATGTTCGAGCAGTTCGTCGCGGCCGTCGCCGAGCAGATCAAGTTCGAGCGTGCCGAGGGCCGTGCTCCGGACGGCGCTCCCGCGGAGATGCTGGCCTCGATGCTGGTCGGTGGTTCCGAGCGGGCCTTCTATGTCAGCACGCGGGGGCTCGACGATCGGCTTCCCGCGGCGGCGAGTGTCACCACGTCGCTGAGTGCCATCAACGAAGCGGCCATCTACGGCGGCCGAACGGTGCCGAAGGGTCGACGCAAGAAGTCGGGCGATGCCGCCGAGGCGAGCCGGGAGTTGCTCCCCGCGATCGACAACCCCGCGGTGGAGACCGAGACGGCGCAGAGCATCCTCGAGGCAATGCGCGAACTACTGCTCACCGAGACGCTGGCCGAGTTGTCCGTCGCGAAGATCCTGAA
Source organism: Gordonia sp. GN26 (assembly GCF_054823965.1). Taxonomy (NCBI): domain Bacteria; kingdom Bacillati; phylum Actinomycetota; class Actinomycetes; order Mycobacteriales; family Gordoniaceae; genus Gordonia; species Gordonia sp. GN26. The sequence continues at coordinate 31,303 of NZ_JSYC01000024.1, forward strand.
GCAGTCGAACACGTCCCGCGCGTCCTTCTACTTCTACTTCCGGAGCAAAGAGGATGCCTTCGTCGTTCTGTTCCGACAGGCGGCGGCCGACATCGTCGCCGCGCTGACCGCGGTCGCCGACGTCGACCGGCAGGACCCGTCGGCCTTGCTCGAGCAGGTCGGACAGTGGCTGCATCTCGACGGACATGCCGGCGCCGTGATCAAGAACGCCGTTCACGAGTGGCCGCGCCTGCCGGAACTGCGCGCCGAATACCTCGCCGCGATGAACGCCATGGAGACGACTCTGGAGTCGATCATCGTCGCCGATCGGGCACGCGGATTGGCACCGGCCGGCCCGCCGGCCAGCGAGTACACGGCCACTCTGCTGTGGACCATCGAGCGCACCATCGCTGGATCGCTCGCCGGCGAGACGCACCTGGACGACATCGACGCGGTCACCGACATGGTGGCGAGATTCATGTACGCCGCGATCTACGGAAGTCGCTGAGAGGTGGCGGGTTTCAGCCCTTCGAGCCGGTGAAGCGGGTGATCGCGGTTCGGAAGCCGGGGCCGTCGACGAGGGCGGTCTGACCCGCGACCTCGACCTCGAAGGCATCCTCGAGGCGGTGGAGCAGTGCGGCGTTCAGACTGCGCTTGGTCGCGGCATAGGCCTCGGTGGGGCCGGCGGCGAGCTTGCGGGCGAGGGACTCCACATGGTCGGTGAGATCCGCATCGTCGACCACCGCGTCGATCAGGCCCCAGGAGAACGCGGTGTCGGCATCGACCCGTTCGGCCAGCAGAGCCATCCGCGACGCACGACCGAATCCCACACGCGCCCCGACGAGAAGTGAGGCGCCGCCGTCGAGTGTGAGCCCCACTCGTGAGAACGCGAGGGTGAACGACGCCGACCTCGCCCCGAGGACGTGGTCGCACGCGAGGGCGACGGCGCAACCGACGCCCACCGCAGCCCCGTTCACCGCGGCCACGACCGGCTTCCGGGTCTCGCGCAGCCCGCGCACGATCGGGTTGTAGAACTGCGTGAGTTCTCGCTCGGTCCGCGGCGCCAACCGCACGTCCGGGCCGAGCCCGTCGAGCGCGAGATCCGCTCCGGCACAGAATGCTCGACCTCGACCGGTGAGGACAACGCATCGGACGGTGTCATCGGTCGCGGCGGCGGCGACAGCCTCGAGCAGATCGCTCTGAAGCGTTTCGTCGAAGGCGTTGAGCGCTTCCGGGCGCGACAGTGTCAGGCGGCGGACTCCGTCGCCATTCGCGGTCTCGAGCGTCTCGGAGTGTGCAGTGACGGTCCAGTCGATCATGGGCACACGATAGGGCAGACGAACACTCCATACAAACTGTATGGTCGGTGGGACGAGCGCCCCACAGCAAGCGCCAGAGTGATTGACATCACGTCTGAACACTGTGTACGCTCGCCGCATACTTCAGCCCGAGGGCAGGTCCCCGAAGCACCAGAAAGCGAAGACCACGATGAGTGTTACCGAGATGTCGATGAGTACGGCGACCACCGAATCCGGGTCGGCACTGGCCGGCGCGCGAGCCGCGTTCGACAGCGGCCGTACGCGACCGCTGTCGTGGCGGGTCGCCCAGCTCGAGGGGCTGCTGCGGTTCATCGACGAGTGCGAGCCGGCGATCGCAGCGGCGATCGAAGCCGATCTGGGGCGTGATCCGATGGCCTCGTTCATGGCCGACATCGCGCCGGTCCGGCACGAGATCCGGCACACGCTCGCGAACCTGGCGCGCTGGATGAAGCCGGAGAGAGTGCGGTCAGGCGCGGCGGCCGCCCCGGGCAGGGCGTGGATCGTCCCGGAGCCCAAGGGTGTGGCACTCATCCTCGGCGCGTGGAACTTCCCGATCCTGCTGACCCTGCATCCGCTGGTCAGTTGTCTGGCGGCGGGGAACGCCGCAGTCGTGAAGCCGTCGGAGATCTCCGCCGCGACCGCGAGGTTCCTCTCGGAACAGCTGCCGCGGTACGTCGATGCGGAGGCGATTCGCATCGTGCTGGGTGGTGCGGAGGTCAGCGCATCGCTCGCCGGTCAACCGTTCGATCACACGTTCTTCACCGGCTCGACGTCGGTGGGCCGGGCGGTCATGGCTGCCGGCGCTCGCAATCTGACTCCGGTGACGCTGGAGCTCGGCGGTAAGAGTCCGGTGATCGTCGCCGCCGACGCCGATGTGGACGTCGCCGCTCGGCGAATCGCCTGGGCCAAGGCGGTGAACGCCGGACAGACGTGTACTGCTCCCGACTACGTGCTCGTGGAGGAGTCGGTGCGACCGGCGCTCGTCGAGCGACTGCTGGCCGAACTGCCGCTGCGCGGGGCCCAGGACACCACCAGGATCGTGAACGACCGTCATGTCGCCCGCCTGCGACGCATCTTGTCGACGCATGGCGGCGAACAATACGGTGGCGCGATCGACGAGTCGAGGCGGAGCGTCACGCCGGCGCTCGTCACCGACCCGGACCCGGACTCCGAGCTGATGCAGGAGGAGATCTTCGGTCCGGTGCTCCCGCTGATCTCGGTACCCGATCTCGGTTCCGCGATCGAGTTCGTCAATGCCCGACCCAAGCCGCTCGCCCTCTATCTCTTCACCGAGTCGAGCGCGGTGGAGAATCTCGTGGTGAGCCGGACGTCGTCCGGGTCGGTCGCCGTCAATCACCTTCTGTATCAGCTCCTGGTCCCGGAACTCCCGTTCGGCGGCGTCGGTGCCTCCGGGATGGGGAACTACCACGGCAAGAATGGTTTCGACACCTTCAGCCACCGGAAGGCGGTGTTGAGCAAGCCGTCGCGGCCGGATCTGCCGATGGCCTACCCGCCGTACGGTCGTGCGATGCAGAAGGTGCTCAGAAAGCTGATGGGATAGCCGGCTGCCCGGACGGCGGCCGGCGGGTCGGAGTATGGCGCCCTGGGCCGCGTGTGGAACACACGCGGCCTGCTCGACGTATCTGCTCTGATCGTCATTAACCTAACAGATGTAGGTAGCGATTTGGGGTTAAGTCGGCCGACTAGCTGGGGTTTTCGCCGGTCCAGACAACTTCGAGCTGCTGACACTTGACAGCTAACGTCTCATGTCTGCTAGCCTGATCGAGGTTTCAAGTGGTGGGCATCACAGTGTTCCGCCTTACGGTGCCAGGCCACATGGGTGATGTCCGAAGTCGGGGAGACATCCCCCGGGACCTCACCGTCGACGCCGGCGCGGGGCAGCCCAAACCCCGCCACGGGGTCGTGGACCGTTCGGCGTTCTCCCCGACGTGTCACCGCTCTTAATGAATTCGAGAGGACCGTGATGACTGTCAGTGCTCTGGGAGGGCGCAGTCCGGGAATCAGATCGGCCGAGGCGCTCCGCAGGTTCGTCGCCGGGGTGATCGACCGGATCAGTCGTAGTCTGGCGACCATCGGTCGTTCGGCGCGACTGGCCGGGGAGATGATCCGGTTCGCGATCACCGACACCTTCACCCTCCGCCTGGCCGGCGGTGAAGTGATCGACCAGATGTGGAAGCTCTTCAAGGTCACCGCGCTTCCCGCGCTGCTGATGGCGGTTCCGATCGGTGCCGAGGTGTCGGTTCAGGTGGGTGGCGTCATGGATCAGGTCGGCGCCAACTCCCTTGCGGGCGCGGCGTCGGGTCTGGGCGTGGTGAACCAGGGCGCGCCGATGGCCGCCGGATTGCTGATGAGTGGCGCGGCCGCCTCAGCGATCGCCTCCGACCTCGGCGCGCGGTCGATCCGCGAGGAGATCGAGGCGATGCGGGTGATCGGCGTCAACCCCGTCCAGCGGCTCATCGTGCCGCGGTTCCTGGCGATGCTCGCCATCGCGCCGGCACTCTGCGTGATGATCATCGCGTCCGGTGTGGGCGCGGGCCTGGCAATCGCGGCGAACGTCAACGACGTTGTCCCGGCGAGCTTCTGGCAGTCTTTCGGGACCTTCGCAACCCCGACCGACCTGATGTTCTCGGTGCTGAAGGCCGTGTTGTTCGCCTTCATCGTCGTGGTCATCGCAAGCTTGCGCGGACTCGAGGCCAAGGGTGGTCCCAAAGGTGTGGCCAACGCGGTCAACGCCTCGGTGGTCCTCAGTGTCCTGTGCATTTTCATGACGAACATGGCGGTCAGTCAGCTGCAGGCCATGTTCTTCCCGGCCCAACTGGCGTGAGGCGCAGATGACTACAGCAAGTACGGCCACCGCGGGGATCTTCCGCCTGGGCCGAGCGTTGAACGAGCGCGTGACCGCGGCCATCGCGACCTTCGGGCAGATCGTGGTGTTCGTGGGCAAGACCTTCGCGTTGCTGCCGACGACGATTCGCCACTATCGCAAGCAAACAGTCAAGACCATGAACGACATGGCCTGGGGGAGTGGCTCGGTCATCGTCGACGGCGGCGTGGTCAGCCTGATGTTCTTCCTGGGTATCGCGGTGGGTTCGGTGGTCGCGATCATGGCCTTCATGGCCTTCGACCTCCTCGGTTTCGGAGCGCTGACCGGAATCATCAACTCGTTCGGCAACATCCGCGTGGTGGCGCCGATCATCACCGGCATCGGCTTCGCCGCGCAGGCGGGCTGCCGGATGACCGCGGAGATCGGCGCCATGCGCATCTCCGAGGAGATCGACGCGACCGAGACTATGGGTCTGCGGGCTATCCCGTTCGTGGTGGGAACCCGACTCATCGGCGGCATGCTCGTGGTGCTGCCGAGCTACCTGATGGCGCTGGTCGTCAGCTTCATCACCGGCGGACTGATCGTGAAGCTCTTCCACGACCAACCCGAGGGAACCTACGACCACTACTTCGCGCAGTTCATCTCGATACCGGATCTTCTCGCTTCGGTCGCCAAGGCGCTCATCTTCTGCGCGGTGATCACCATCATCCATTGCTATTACGGCTATTTCGCCTCCGGTGGGCCGGCAGGTGTCGGCGCCGCATCCGGGCGCGCCATCCGCGCGAGCCTGGTCGCCATCGTCGTTCTCAATTTCCTCATGACCGTGGCCATCTGGGGCCTCAATCCGGTCCTTCCGTTCAGGGGTTGACGTGTCAGTGAACAGCAGTCAGGACTTCATCAGAGGAGATGTCCGGGGTCAGTCCCGGACGCTCGTCACGGCCGGCCTCTCGGCGCTGGTGGTGTTGGTGGTCGTCGTCGCGGTGTTCGCGGTGGTCTATCCCCGCGCGACCGCGCCCCGGGGAACCGATCTGCACCTGGTTCTCCCGGCACTGGGACCCGGCGTCGAGAACGGGAGCCGGGTCCTGCTCCGCGGGGCCGAGGTCGGCGAGGTGACCGGCATCGACGCGACCGAACCCGGTGTCGTCCACGTCGACGTGGTGCTCGACGACCAGGCGGCGGGCAGCCTCACCGATTCGTTCCAGCTCGACTACCGGCCGCAGAACTACTTCGGTGTCACCGCGGTCAACCTCGTGGCGATGCCGGGTGGGGAGTCCCTGCGTAGTGGGCAGACCGTACGCCGTGAGGCCGCACCGGATTTCACCATGTCGACGATGATCGAACGCAGCTCGATCGTGGTGGACGGGACGCTGACCCGCGACATGATCGACAGCCTCGACGAGGTGATGCGCTACGCCAACGGCCTGTCGCCGCTGATCGAGACCGCGGTCATCTTCACCGACAAGGTGGCGCGTACGCAGCGCCAGATGCCGAGCACACTCCTCGGCAAGATGAACGACCTCGCCGAGGCCTTCCCCGGTTTCAACCGGGAGGCGATGAAGAGCCTGGATGCGATCAGCAACAACGTCCTCAACAAGCTGCCTGATGGTTCACGCGGCGTGGACGAGGCCTACCACGACCTGATGGACCGGTCCCTCACCGTCGCCGCCGACGGGCTGTTCGGCGCCATCGGCACCCTGCTGGGCTCGCACGCCACGGATCTGACCCCGGTGGTCACCTCGATCAAGTACCTGGTCGACCCGGTGCCGCAGATGATCGGCGGCGGTGCGTCGATGGCAAAGACACGAAAGGCGATCGAACAGTTGCGCAACACGTTCAAGGGCAACGAGGAGGCCAAGACCTTGCAGATCCGTCTGCTCCTCGACACCGTGCCCGCGGTCGCGGGTCCGCTGGCCCGCATGGGTGTCGTCGACGGCCCGCGCGTCGGAGGTAACTGATGCTGACGTCTCGCAACACGCTCTTCGCCGGCATCAAGGTCGCGATCGTCGCGGTGATCACCGTCCTGTTGTTCATCCTGGTGATCAACGCGATGCGCAACCCGGTCGACGCCCAGGTGGTCAAGTACCGCGCCGACTTCACCGACGCATCCGGACTGCACGAGAACGGTGACGTCCGCTTCCGCGGCAAGCGCATCGGCAAGATCACCGCGGTGGATCTGCAGCACGGTGCCGACGGGAAGCCCTTTGCCCGAGTCGAATTCACGATGGAAGACCAGCAGAAGCTGACGTCGACCACCAAGCTCGCGATCAAGTACCAGAACCTCACCGGCGTGCGTTACCTCGACGTGCGACCCGGGGACGAGCCCGGTCAGATGGTCAGCCATGCGTCGACCTCCCAGACAGTGCCGTCCTTCGACATCACCGGTCTGTTCAACGGACTCCAACCGGTGCTGACGACCATGGACGCCGACGAGGTCAACCAGTTCAGCGAGAACGCGATCGCGTTGTTGCAGGGAGACGGTTCCGGTCTCGGACCGATGCTCGACAGCACGCAGAAACTGGCGGACTACGCGAAGAACCGGCAGCAGCTGATCTCCACCCTCACCGCAAATCTCGCGCGCATCGCCGACACCATGGGCGGGCGTTCACCTCAGGTCATGGGGTTCCTGGAGGCCGTGGACCTGCCGATCAGCAATGCGATGACGGTGCTCGACGAGTTCGCGGTGACGGCGAGTGCCGGCCCGGCCCTGTTCGAACCCGTCGAGCGGCTCCTGGTGGCGTTGGGCATCAACGAGCAGTTCAATGTCGACGAGTTCCTCCAGACCTCGTTCAAGTCGATGCAGGAAGCGCTGAACTCGTTCCAGCTCATGCCGAATGCGCTGGCCGGCCTGCGGGGGATCGACACCCGCGCGTCGTTCTCGAAGCAGTGCACGAAGGGACGTGCGCAGCTCCCCGCCGATGTCCGTGTGCTCATGAGTGGTAGCGAGGTGGTCCTGTGCCAGCGATGAAAAAGAGCCGGCTGCACCGGTTCTCGACCCACGACGGTGTGATCGGCGCGGTGGTCCTACTGGTCGTCGTGGCACTGCTGGGCACCCTCGCGGTCATCTACCTGCGGCCGCCGGGCCAGAAGTCGATCACCTTCGAGGTCACCGACGCCTCCGCGATCGAACCGGGCGAAGACGTCCGCGTCGCCGGGATCAGCGTCGGGAAGGTCAGCGAGGTGACCCTCGCGCCGGACCGGGTCCAGGTGACCGCCCGGATCGACGAGGAGACCTTCGTCGGCGACCAGACCCGCCTCGAGGTCCGGATGCTCACCCCGGTCGGCGGCTACGCGATCACGATGATCCCGATGGGGCGGGAAGAACTGACCACACCCATTCCGGCAGAACGGGTCACCGTGCCCTACTCGATCGGTGACGTCATCCAGGCGGTGCCCAGCACCACCGACGAGGTCGACGCCGGCGAGGTCAACTCGAACCTGGACCAGGTCGCGAAGGCGCTCGGCTCCAACGACACCTCCCTCCGGGGCATCGTGGACGGTCTGGAGTCGGTCACCGAGGTCTTCGACAAGCAGCGCGGTCAGGTCCATCAGATCGCCGGACTGGCTGCGGAGTACCTCCAGACCTTCAACGGCAACCGTGAATTCGTCTTCGAACTGATCCGCAAGATCGACATGGTCGTCAGCACCTATCACGTGAACTCGGCGGGCTTCAACTACGCCTACAAGCTGTTCGCGAACGTGCTGTACAAGCTGTCCCCGTTCATGCGCTTCTACCTCGGCCACAGTGATCTGGTCGCCCAGCACGTGAACCAGATGAAGGACACCATCATCCGGCTGCAGCAGCAGCTGGGACCGGCCATCGACGGCTTGGTCTCCACGCGGAAACAGCTGGCGCAGTGGATCACTCCGCAGGGCATGCGCGAGATCGGCGGCGACGCGCTGTGGACCGAGAACGTGTGCATTCCGATTCCGGGAAGGAACTGCTGATGAGGGGCATCATCTCCAGGCTCGGGACAGACCGTGCCGGCAAGCGTCGGCGGGCCGCCATCGCGGTCGGAACGGTCGCGGCGATGGCCGCGGTGGTCACGACCGTCGGGCTGAGCGTGGCCTCCGCACGCGATGTCGGTCCGGACATGGCGGGTGGTGACGGCTTCTGTGCCGACATCTCGGACACGATCGGTCTGTATGTGGGCAACCGGGTCACCCAGATGGGCATCCCGGTCGGCAAGGTCGAGAAGATCGAGAGCCGCGGCACCCACGCGCGCGTCACCTTCTCGCTCGAGCCGGGACGGAAGTACCCGGCCGACGTCAAAGCGGTCACGAGGTCCAAATCCCTCCTCGCAGACCGCAATCTGGAACTCGTCGGCAATTATGCGGGCGGACCCACGCTCGTCGAGGGCGGATGCATCGGAGTCGACAACGCCTTCACGCCCAAGAGCATCTCCGAGGTCGCCGGCTCGGCGTCGGACTTCCTGAAGGCCTTGTCGGACAACGGCGGTGACGACCTCGAGAAGGTCCTCGAGGGTGCCGACCGTGCGTTCGCCGGGACGGGGACGCAGGCGTCGAAGATGTTCGAGAATGCGGCGAGAGCCGCCCAGAACCCGGACTCGTTCATCGCCGACATCGGGACGTCGATCCGCGACATGGCCCCGCTCACCGACTCCGCGGTGCGGAACTGGGATCAGATCATGTCGATCATGAACCAGGCGCCGAACGTCTCGGCACTGGGCACCACCCTGTTCTACAACGTCGCCCGGTTCTGTCAGGGTGTCGGCTGGACCATCGCCCTGCTGTACGACATCCAGCGCAACTACGGCGACGACATCCTGTGGCCGCTGCTACACGGGCCGGTGGAGGACATCGTCGCCTACGGTGCGCAGCGCGCTCCGGAGCTCCAGGAGCTCCTCGGTGTCACGCCGTCGATCGCCGCGGCGATGCGCGAGCAGGAGTCGGCCGCCGGTGCACTGTCCGTGCCGTATCAGGCACCCAAGGTCGCGGTCAGCAAGGCCGAGTGCAAGGCCCTCGGCGGAGCCTGCGATCAGGAGAAGGGCACCACCTCGGTCAATCCGTTGTCGATCCTGCTGCAGAAGGCTGGTTTCTAGATGAGCGCGAAACGAATCCTCGTCGCGGCGATCGCCGTCTGCGCGATCGTCGTCGGCCTGACCGGCTGCTCGTCACTGAGCCCGAATCGCCTTCCGTCGGTGAAGAGCGGTGTGCCGCTGGACTACCGGGTGACCCTGCAGTTCACCAGTGTGCTGAACCTGCCCGACGGCGCCGACGTCATGATGAACGGCATCCAGGTCGGGCGCGTCGAGTCGACGAACCCGACCCCGGACGGCGTCGACGTCATCGTCGGACTGACCGATGACCGCGCGGTGCCGGCCGATTCCTCCGCGATCATCCGCCAGAACACGCCGCTCGGTGATACCTACCTCGCCATCGAACCGCCGGCCCGTGACGGCTCCGGCGAGTATCTCCGAGAGGGCAGCGTCATCCCGATCGACCGGACGACGTCGCCGCCGCCGCTCGAGGACACCATCGCCGTCCTGGCGTACTTCGTGAACGGTGGCAGCATCCAGAAGGTCCAGGACACGATGGCGACCCTCAACCGCACGATGCCGCCGGTCGGCGATGTCCGGAAGATCGCGGCTATCGTGTCGAAGGACCTCGACGACCTGTCGCGGAACACCGACGAGCTCGAACGGACGATCAACGCGCTCAACGCGGTATCCCAGTCCTTCGACGACAGCCGGGTGCAGATCGACCACGTCTTCTCCGACCAGGGCCTGCACTACTGGAAGACCGTGTCCAAAACACTGGTGGCCCACATCAGTACGCTCCTGCCGTCGGTGGGATCGGTGTTCACCGGTGGTCTGTTCCTGGTGCCGCTGCTGAACTCCCTCGCCGCCACGGGCGAGGCCGGGCGCGGGATGTGGGACCAGGCGCCGTCGACCGGCGCCGCGATGGCGAAGTTCCTCGAGAACACGCTGATCCCGTTCGCCGAGAACCCCTCGGTCAACGTCTCGTCGGTTCGTGTCACCGCCACGGACAGTGGTTCGGTGCGTACGTCGGGTAAGAAGCAGCTCCTCGGGGACACCAAGCTGCTGCTGAGCATGCTGGGAGCAATCCGATGATCACGAAGACCCGCGTGTCGGTGGTGGCCATGCTGGCGCTGGCCGCCCTGTCGATCGCCTACATCCTTAACGTCGGACTGCACGTCAAGTCGCCGTCGGCGAAGCACGCGACGATCACCGTGCCCGACACCAACGGCATCCTCGTCGGTTCGCGGGTACTGCTCCGCGGAATCGAGATCGGGCACGTCACCGAGATCCGCCAGTCGCTGGACGGCGCCCAGATCACCTGGGACTACGACGAATCCGAGAAGGTTCCGGTGGAATCGGAGTTCCGGGTCGACAACCTCTCGGCGCTCGGCGAGGCCTACGTGGCCGTCATGCCGAGCACGGCCGGCGGACCGTACCTGCAGGACAACGCCCTGGTCGACGGCGACAGCGTCTCCAGTTCGGCGACGTTCAAGGAACTCTCCGAGCGCGTGACCGAGGTGCTGGGCCAGACCGATCCGGAGAAGGTCCAGCGGGTGTTCGCCGAACTCGACCTGGGCCTGCCCGACGGGATGGAGGTCATCGAGGACCTCAACCGCGCCGGGCGGCTCCTGACATCCGAGCTCACCCAGCAGGCCGATCAGCTCACCACTCTGCTGGCCACCATGCAGCCGCTGCTGATGCGTTCCACGCCGCTGCCCGCATTGTTGCGGGCGACCGCGCCGAACCTCGAGGGATTCGGTGAGGGTTTCTCGGCGATGGAGTCCGGGACCAAGGACGCGATCGACTGGAGTGGTCCGATGTACACCGGTATCACCACCGGGGCATCACCTCTCGTGGCCGCACTGCAGAAGTTCCTCGACGACAGCGGAGCGGATCTCAAGGTCATCGGTGACAACCTGCTGCCCGCCGCGCAGTCGGGTGCGGCCTCCCTCCGGACCGTCGACATGGGACGGTTCCTCGACAACCTCTTGAACGCAACGGATTCCGGGGCGCTCGACGTCACGATCCCTGTGGGAGGTCGATGATGACCCGTCGAAGACAGACGGGACGGGCGTAGCCCCGTCTGCTTCCGCTGACCACCAACCCCCCTCACCCTGAGAGAGACTCCCATGAAGACCGACACTCGCCCCCAGAACGACCAGACCGGCACCACCGGCGACGATCTCGTTGACGAGAAGTCCGCCGACACGACGGCCGAGGTCGCCGACTCGACGACCGCCGACAAGAAGTCGGACAAGAAGGACGACTCGAAGTCCCGCCTGGCCGGCCGCTCGGTGTCGCTGCGCTCCGTTGTCGTCGGCGCGGTCGCGGTGCTCGTGGTCGTCGCGCTGGGCCTGATGGGCTGGCAGCTGTTGAGCGCGAAGAACGAGGTCGGCGATCTCCAGGCGGCGTCGGCCGACCGGGCCAGGGCCGAGCAGGTCGCCCTCGACTACGCGCAGGGCGCCGCGAACATGAGCTTCGAGAATCCGGAGGACTGGCGCAGTCGCCTCACGAAGGGGACCTCGCCCGAGCTGTCCGAGCGCCTGCGTCAGGCATCCACCCAGATGGAACAGCTGCTGCGTCCGCTGCAGTGGTCGTCGACCGCGGAACCCATTGCGGCGAAGGTCGAATCGGTCGACGGTGACTCCTATCAGGTCGTGGCCTTCGTGAACGTCCGCACCAAGAACGTGCAGGCGCCGTCGGGCATCGAGTCGACCGCGACCTACCGGATGACCCTCGACAAGAGTCAGGAGTGGCTCATCACCGCCATCAGCAGCACCGGCTCGAACCTCGACGCCAACGAGGGTGGAGCACCGGCGCCGGCGCAGCAGGCACCGGCCGAGCAGGCGCCCGCACAGCCCGCACCCGCACAGCCCGCACCCGCGGTTCCGGGTAACTGAACGCGACGACGAGGACGGGGTAAAGGCCATGGGTGTTGAGGTCAGTGTCGAGAATCTGACGAAATCTTTTGGTTCGCAGAACATCTGGCGGGACGTGTCGCTCACGTTGCCGGAGGGTGAGGTGTCGGCGCTGCTGGGTCCGTCGGGTACCGGTAAGTCGGTGTTCCTGAAGACGTTGATCGGTTTGCTGCATCCCGAGCAGGGGTCGGTGATCATCGACGGCACCGACATCACGCAGTGTTCGGCCAAGGAACTCTATGAGATCCGCAAGCTGTTCGGTGTGCTGTTCCAGGACGGTGCGCTGTTCGGTTCGATGGGCCTGTTCGACAACATCGCGTTCCCCCTTCGTGAGCACACGAAGAAGAAGGAGAACGAGGTCCGCGACATCGTGATGGAGAAGATCGACCTGGTCGGTCTGACCGGTGCCGAGGACAAGCTTCCCGGTGAGATCTCCGGTGGTATGCGCAAGCGTGCCGGCCTGGCTCGTGCGCTGGTTCTGGATCCGCAGATCATCTTGTGCGACGAGCCGGACTCGGGTCTGGATC
>NZ_JSYC01000025.1:0-40083 GCF_054823965.1 Gordonia sp. GN26
TGTAGGGCCACAATGCATTCCAGGGTCACCTGGCCAGCCACCAGAATGTAGAAATACTGCGCTTATAGCGCGCATATTTTCTACGAAACCCCCGGCGGCGGCCGGCCCATACTCCAGACACGAGAAATGCCCCGCGACCTCCTGGTCGCGGGGCATTCGTCGTTTTTGTCAGCGAGCGAGCTTGAGCACCTCACCCCAGCCGAGGCGGGAACCGGTACGGAGGATCGAGCGCTGGTAAATGCGTGCTGCAACCCAGGTGGCGAGAGCGCAGACAGCCGCCATGAGCACAAACGTGAGAACGATCTGGAGGGTGTTGGTGTCGCCGCTGGCGATCTGCATCGGCATGAGTGCCGCGCTGAACGGCGGAATCCAGCTGAGGGTCTTGATGAGGGTCGAATCGAGCGCCTGCACACCGAAGATGCCCGCGTACATCACGCCCATGGCGAGAACCGTCAACGGGAACGACGCGGAGCTCAGTTCCTCCTGCCGGGACACGATCGCGCCGGTCGCGGCGTAGAGGGACGCGAAGAACAGGAAACCGAGCACGAACCAGGCGATGACGGCCGCGAACATGCCGACCGCGGCTCCAGGCAGCGTGAGGATTCCGGTTGCGGTGCCGGCGATCAGTGCTGTCGCACCGAGCAACACGACTTGAGTGAGCGCGACCGCACCGATGCCGATGATCTTGCCCCACAGCAGGTTCAGCGGCTTGATCGTTGCAAGCAGCAGTTCGACGACCCGGGAGGTCTTCTCCTCGACGACGCCGACGGCCACCATCGTGCCGCCCATCATGATCGCCGTGATCAGCAGGATGACGCCGACCAAGGCGATGACAAGCCGTTCTCCCTCATCCGGGCGCGCCGGGTCGAGCTGCGTCACCGAGATGTCCACCGCGGGGAGCGACGCCGCATCGACGCCGCGAGCTGCGAGTGCGTCGGCGAGGCCCGCCTGGGAGACCGCGGTCCGAATGGGGCCTTCGACAGCGGGGTCGGCGCCGTCCTTGCTCAGGATCACGTGCGACCCGGGGGCCTCACCTGGCACGAGGGCCGCCGCGACATCACCGTCGGAGACCTTGGTACGGGCCTGCTCGACGGTGTCCACGGGCTCGGTCGCGATGGACGTACCGGCGGAGTCGCCGACCGCGACGATCGATTCGGTGATCGCTGCCGGTTGGCCGACCACCGCGAGCTTCTCGACGTCCTCACCGCCGGCGAACAGGTTGATGAGGATGGCGCCGACGATGATCACGACCATCAGCAGGGCGGTGCTGACGACGAACGAGCGGGTCTTGGCCCGCGTGGTGATCTCGCGTTCGGCGACGAGCCGGATGGCCTGCGCGGCCGAGGCCTTGGCTGATGGGTTCGGTGTCGTGGTGGGGCTGTGGTGCAGTGTGGTCATGCCGAAACGACCTCTCGGAACATGTCGGTGAGGGACGGGGTGGACGTCGTGAAGCGGTGGACCGGACCGTGGTCGAGTGCTGCCGCCAGGATCTGCTGGTCATCGACCACATCCGGGTCGACGAGGAGTCGGGTGGTCTCGCCGTAGGCGGCCTCGCGGACACCGGGTAGTGCGTCGGCCCAGGCGACGTCGGCACGGGGGCCGGTGACTTCGAGGGTGATGCCGTCGCGGGAACGCAGAGCTTCGACCGTGCCCAGGGCACGCATCTCGCCGCGCACGACGATGCCGACTCGGTCGCACAGTCGTTGCACCAGATCGAGCTGATGCGAGGAGAAGATGACCGGGATACCCTCCGCGGCCTTTTCTTTGAGCACATCGCTCATGACGTCGACGGCGACCGGGTCGAGGCCGGAGAACGGCTCGTCGAGCACCAGCACCTGGGGGTCGTGGACGAGCGCGGCAGCGAGTTGGACGCGCTGCTGGTTGCCGAGGCTGAGGTCGGCGACGTTGTCGTCGTACCGGCTGCCGACGCCGAGGCGTTCGGTCCATCGTTCCACCGACTCCTCGGCCTCCGCGGTGTCCATGCCGTGGAGTTTCGCGAGGAAGGTGAGCTGTTCGCCGACCTTCATCTTCGGGTAGAGGCCGCGTTCCTCGGGCATGTATCCGATACGACGACGAAGGTCGAGGTCGATGGGACGATTCCCGAGCCGGACCTCGCCGGCGTCGGCGGAGAGAACTCCGAGGATGATGCGCATGGTGGTCGACTTGCCGGCGCCGTTGCTGCCCACGAAACCGAAGATCTCGCCGGGCTCGACGTGAAAGGTCATGTCGCGCAGTGCGACCAGATCCCCGTAGCGTTTGTGAAGTCCGTCGACGATGAGTGGTGCGTTCATGAGTCACGTTCCTTTCCGCCGGTGGCGGTGTCGGAGGGTGTCTGTCGGGGTTCGATCAGGTCTTCCGGGTCGGGATCGGCCATCCACCAGGCGATGAGCATGTTGGGCAGGCAGATCGCGGTGAGGACCAGGGAGATCAGCAGGATGGCGCTTCCGTAGACCCACTGGCCGGGCACCTCGTCGCGCATGCTGATCCCGACGAGGACGAAGTACGGGATGAACATGACGGCGTAGAGCACGAAGAAGCCGAAGGATCGCGCCGAATTGCGTTGGGCCAGCTGGATCTCGTCGAGGGCGGACACCGGTGCGTCGGCGATGGAGCCGGTGACGATACGCAGCGCGATCTGAATGGTGATGACCGAGACCAGGCCGATGCCGAAGGGCAGCAGGAACCATCCCGACGACCGGAAGGCCAGGAAGGAGCTGGCGATGACGAAGACCAGTGCGCACAGCAGCGTGATCACCAGTCGCCGATATGCGCGCTGGTTACGCCAGGTGGTCAGACGATGGGCGTGCTTGGCGTTGAACTCTTCGTGCCGGCGCCCCCGCCAGTTCTCGTAACGGCGCCAGATCTCGGGTTTCGCCGCCTCGGGGAACGCCGAGTTGGGGTCGTTCATCGATCACCTCCGGTGTCGTTGGTGGGTGAGCCGCTCGGGGCCGAGCGCGTGTCACGCCGGTAGAGCTCGGCCGACATGGCACCGAACGGCGTTCGGCTGAACACGGCTTCGACAGGAAGGTCGAAGACGTCGCAGATGCGGAAGGCGAGGTCGAGGCTGGGATAGTTGTCGCCCCGCTCGAGGGCACCGACGGACTGGACGTTGATGCCGACGAGTGTCGCGAGCTCGGCCCGCGACATCTGCCGTTCCGCACGCAGGACGCCGATGCGGTTGTAGATGGGAAGCTTTTCCCCACGGCGTATTGGACTCACGCCATCAAGTGTTGGGAAAACACAACAATCTGTCAATCCCCAATAACGACGACGGTAGCGCCGTCGTGGCGCTGAACGATCAGCGCGAGGCGACTTCGAGCAGGTCAGCGGCCACTCTCGCGGCTTCGCGGCCGGCTCGGTTGGCCCCGATCGTCGACGCCGACGGGCCGTACCCGATCAGCTGGACACGCGGATCGGCCTCGACGACCGTCGCGAGACGGCCGGTCATGGTGATGCCGCCACCCGGTGCGCGCAGCCGCAGCGGGGCCAGATGATCGAGCGAACTGCGGAAGCCGGTGTTCCAGAAGATGACGTCCAGGTCGAGATGCTCGCCACCCGCGGGGCCGCAGTCCCAACAGACGCCGGTCTCGGTGATGCGGGTGAACATCGGGCGCCACGACAGGATGCCGTCCCGCTGGGCGGCGGCGATCGCGGGTGTCAGGGCGAGGCCGGTCACCGAGACGACCGACGTCGGGGGCAGTCCCGCGCGGACACGGCGCTCGACGCGTGCGACGGCCTCTCGTCCCTGTTCGGGCGTGAACGGTTCGGTGCTGAAGACCGGTTCGCGCCGCGAGCACCAGAACGTCTCGACGCCGGGTGCTTCGCGGGCGATCTCGATGAGCAGCTGGATCGCCGAGATCCCGGCACCCACCACGAGGACCCGCTTGCCGGCGAACTTCGCCGGTGACGTGTAGTCGTGCGTGTGCAGCTGGCGTCCTCGGAAGTCGGCGGCGCCGGGGATGTGCGGGATGAACGGCCGGTCCCACGTGCCGGTGGCGTTGATTATGACGTTCGTGGTGAGGGTGCGGCCGTCGGCCAGGTCGACACGGAATCCCTCGCTGTCCCGACGGACCGCCCGAACGTGCACCGGCCGACGGACGTTCAGGCCGAACTTCGCCTCGTAGCGGCCGAAGTACTCGGGGACCGCGGTGGCCGCGGGCAGTTGGTCACAGTCGAGGCCGAGCGCCTCGACGATCCCCCATCCGGGCAGGTCGTGCACCCGGTTGGCGGTGGCTAGGGTCAGCGTCGGCCAGCGGAACTGCCAGGCGCCGCCGGGGCCGGGCGCATGGTCGAGCATCTGATACCGGTCACCGAGGCCGAAGCGGTGCAGGAAGTAGGCCGACGACAGTGCTGCCTGTCCGCCGCCGATGACCAGAACGTCCGAGTGGGCCTCGACGTCGACCGTGTCCGAGCCGGGCGCGCCGATCTGGAGGGCGCTGCTCGGGACGGTGCTGCGCGGCGTGGTGTTCGGCACCTCACCACCCTGTCACGACTCGGTCCCGCAGTGTCATCGGTAGGCTTGGCCCCTATGATCCACTCCACCACCGACGGCGCCGTTGTCACCATCGAGCTCGACCGGGTCGACAAGCGCAACGCCCTCAACGAGGAGATGCTGAGCGGGCTGGCCGACGCCTTCGGTGCCGCGACCTCGGCGGGTGCCCGGGCCATCGTGGTCACGGGACGCGGACCGGTGTTCAGCGCGGGCGCCGACCTGTCCGGGCCGGTCTACGACCCGGGCTTCCTCGACAAGCTGGTGTCGACGCTGCACCGCATCGAGTCGACGCCGGTCCCGGTCATCGCCGCTCTCAACGGTTCCGCCATCGGAGGTGGACTCCAGCTGGCCATGGCCGCCGACCTCCGCGTGATGGCACCCGATGCGATCGCCGCCATCCCCGCCGCAAAAATCGGTGTCGCCGTGGACGAGTGGACCATCCGTCGGCTCGTCTCGCTGGTCGGTGCCGGACAGGCTCGCGGCATGCTCATCGGGTGTGACCCGCTGAACGCCGACCGTGCCCACACCCTCGGATTCGCCAACCGCATCGGTGATCTCGCCGACGCCCAGCACTGGGCGGCCACCATCGCCGACCTCGCGCCGCTGACCCTGCAGCACTACAAACTGGTCCTCAACGGCGACGGCGCCCGCGACACGGCACCCGAGGACCGGGTCGCCGCGATGGTGCGTGCCTGGCAGAGCGACGACATGGCCGAGGGTCGTGCCGCACGCAACGAGAAGCGGCCGCCGAAGTTCGTCGGGCACTGACCCGCACGCTCGGCCGGTTCAGCGCCGGTGGATGGGCCCGGTGCCCTGGTGCAGCGGTTCTGCCTGGGCCCCATGGCGTTCCGCGATGAGCTGCGCCGCGATCGCAACGGCCACCTCGGCCGGTGTGTGACCGCCGAGATCGAGTCCCAGGGGTGAACGCAGACGCGACAGCTGTGTCTCGTCGACGCCCTCCGCGCGGAGGCGTTCGTCGCGATCCGCCGCGGTCCGGCGTGAACCGAGTGCGCCGATGAAACCGAACGTCGGTGACTGCAGGGCGGTGCGGAGCGTCGGCACGTCGAACTTGGTGTCGTGGGTCATCACGCACAGCGCCGTGGTCGAGCGGATCTGCCGGTCCCGGATCTGTTCGGCGAGATAGCGATCGGGCCAGCCGACGATCACCTCGTCGGCGTCGGGGAAGCGTTCCGGCGTCGCGAACACGGGCCGCGCGTCGACGACGGTGACGCGCATCCCGAGCGTCGAACCCAGTGAAGCGAGGGCGCGCACGAAGTCATTGGCGCCCACCAGGATCAGCCGTGCCGGCGGGGCGAAGGTCTGCACGAAGGTGCGCGGCCGGTCCTCGGTCGGCGCGGCGGGATCGGTGGCCTCGCAGTCGTCGACGCCGATCACGCCGGTGCGACCGGTCTCGAGCATGTCGGCGACGTCGTGATCGAGACGACGCCACGGCGGCCGGGAGGTGTCGGTCGCGACATACCAGTCCGGGTGGGCGTTCAGCGTCGTGGCGACGGCGATCGGTTCGTCGGCCGCGAGTGCGTCCGCGAGGCGTCGGAGCTGACCCAGTCGTTCCGGCGTGGGTTCGATCCGTTCGACGACGACGTCGATCTGGCCTCCGCAGGTGAGGCCGGGCGCGGGATCACGAGGGTCCTCGATGCCGAACTGCTCGACGACCGCGAGCCCGTCCTCGAGCACCTGCTGCGCGGTGTGGACCAGGGCCGACTCGACGCACCCGCCGGAGACCGAGCCGATGACGGTGTCGTCCTGCGTGACGACCATCGATGCCCCGACCTCGCGCGGTGCCGACCCGGATGTCGAGATGACCCGGCACAGCGCCACGGGACGCGCGTCGGCGCCGCCGAGGGCGGCGAGCAGGTCGGGCAGGATGTCGCGCATGCACTCCAGTTGACCAGATGCCGACCGACCGGGCCAGATGGGCCGGTGGCGACACCTGTGCGGAGGCGCTTGCTAGTCGCCCAGCACCCGCCGCAGGTAGTCGTTCGCGAACACGCGCGACGGGTCGAACCGGTCGCGCACCGCACGGAACTCGTCGAAGCGCGGGTAGACGCTGCGCAGGTACTCCGCGTCGCGGGTGTGCATCTTGCCCCAGTGGGGGCGTCCGCCGAAACCGGTGAGGATCGCCTCGACGTCGGCGAAGTACGCGGCGGAGTCGGCCGGGTCGTCGCGGTGGTAGCGGTGGACGGCGATGTAGCCGCTGCGGCGTCCGGCGGCGGTGGAGAGCATCAGGTCGTCTGCCGCGGCGGCACGTACCTCGATGGGGAAGCTGACCCGGTACTTGCGGCGGTCCAGCAGTGCGCGGATCTCGCTCAGCGCCGCCGGGACGTCCTCGAGGGGGATCGCATACTCCATCTCGCGGAAGCGCACATCACGGTCGGAGACGAAGATCTTGGTCGACGTGTCGGTGAGTTCGCGGGACGACAGGCTGCGCCCGGCCACCGAGTTGATGGCGGGGATCAGACGCGGCGCGCGGACCCCGACCTCGCACAGCACGCGAAAGACCTTGTTGCTCAACAGTTCGTCGTCGACGTACCGGCGGAACCGCGACGGTCCCGTGATCGGTGCATCCGTTCCGAGTCGCGTGTTGGTCTTCACGAGTGCGCAATCGGTGTGCGGGAAGATGTAGAACTCGTGGTGGTCGGACGAGGCGACACGGTCGAGGAAGCCGGCGATCGCATCGTCGGCGGTGGCCGGACCCTCGACGGCGTACAACCGGAAGTTGTCGACGCAGTCGAGCGTGATCTCGACGAGAACCCCGAGGGCGCCGAGGCCCAGTGCGGCAGCGCCGAGTTCGGGGTCGTCGGGACCGATGGTCACGATCTCCCCCTTGCCGTTCACGAGGGTGACGCCCGCGATCTGCGTGCTGATGCCGCCGAACGCCAGCCCGGTGCCGTGGGTTCCGGTGGAGGTCGCCCCCGCGATGGTCTGCCGGTCGACGTCGCCGAGGTTGGCCATCGCGAGCCCCCGCGGTGCCAGCAGCGCGGGGATCTCGTGCAGGTGGGTGCCCGCGTGCAGCGTCACCCGGTGACCGTCGGTGCCGGCCAGACCACGCAGGCCGGACAGATCGAGCTGGACGTCGTCGGCGACGGCGATGGGGGAGAAGCTGTGTCCAGCGCCGACGGTCTTGACCGTGCCGCCCCGCTCCGCGGTGTCCCGCACGATGTCGGCGATGGCGCCCGCACTCGTCGGGCGAAGCACACGGCTCGGTGTGCACGACGCGGTGCCGCCCCAGTTGCGCCAGGTGTGCCCGGCTGAAGTCGACGTCCCGCTCACAGAAAGCATTTCCCTTCGCCTCGGTAGGTCGGCACGACCTCACCGACGACCGCGTGACCGGCGTCGTCGCGGTCGATGATCGCGACGTGCCGGGCACGTTCGCAGACCTCGCCGGACTTGGTGTGCCGGAACCATACTCGATCACCGATCGCGATGCCGTGCGCAGCCTCGCCGCGAAGCGGCGTCTGCACCTCGCCGGCGGCCTCGGTGCCGACGAACTCGAGTCCGCTCGGCCACACCGGCTTCGGGAGGCGATCCAGTGCGGGTGGTCCGGAGGCGATCCAGCCGCCACCGGCGCAGGTGACGATGCCGCGGCCGGGGCGACGGACGACGTCGAGTCCGAACGACAGCGCCGGTGCCGGGCGGAACCGGGCGTACCCGTCGAACAGGTGGCCGCCGAAAAGGCCGCTGCCCGCGGCGATGTCGGTGACGGACCGGTCCCGGGCAGTCTCCTCCAGGGAGCCGGTGCCGCCGCCGTTGACGAATTCCAGGTCGGCGATCTGCCGCAGCTCGCCGATGATCTTCCCGCGCCGGCGACGCAGCTCGACCATCGACCGGCGCTGCATCATCCCGACCGCCCGGTTGACGACGGCTTTCCCCGGTACCGCGTCGGCGACGCCGGCGACCTGCGCCTCGTACGACATCACCCCGACCAGGTCGAAACCGTTCCGCGCGACGATGGTCCGGGCGAGGTCGAGCACGTCGCGTCGCGAATGGACCGGGGATCGGCGGACGCCGATGTGGACCCGACCGCCGAGGAGCCGGTACGACGCGTCGAGGTCGATGGCCACGCGGATCGGTCGTCGTGCGGCGGGTGGGGCGACGGCATCGATGATGTCGAGCTGGTCGACCGAGTCGACGAGCAGGCTCACGCGACTCGTCGCCGCCTCGTCGGAGACGAAGGCCGCCAGTGCTTCCCGGCGGACGCTCGGATAACCGATGAGGATGTCGCCGATGTCCGAGGTCGTCGCCAGCCAGTGTGCTTCGGCGAGATCGTAGGCGAGCACACCGTGGAAGCCGGGACGACCGGCGAGGTCGGCGATCACCGAACGCACACGGAGGGACTTGCTTGCGATCCGGATCGGGACACCCGCGGAGCGCCGCAACAGATCGGCCGCGTTGTGCTCGAGCGCGGTCCGGTCGAGGGCGAGGACCGGGGCGTCCAGACCGGCCTCGCGTACCGCGGAATCGATTGACGCCCAGTACTTCTCGGCGTCGTTCACCCACAGTCCGTCGTCGAACTCCCCGATCGACGACGACCCATGGGTGGGATGCTCAGTCGAGCCTGACATAGGTGAAGAGCTGGTCGGAGACCGCGGTGATGATCGAGCTGATCACCTTGTCGTCACCGGTGCTCAGGAAGGTCAGCGTGATCGCGTTGGTGGCGGCGATGACGAACGGGCCGAGTTCCTCCACCGGGCGGGTGAAGGACACCGGGGCGTGGTCGGTGATGGCCTGCAGTCCGGCCGTGGCGATCCGGTACAACTCGCCGTACATGGCGTGGCCGACCTGCTGGAGCTCCGGGTGATTGTGCGCGTAGATGCCCAGTGCGATACCCGCCTGCATCCGGCCGGGATCGGCCTTCAGCAGGTCGTAGAACGCATGGAACTGCCGCTCCATGTTGTCCCGGATCACTTCGAGCGTGAAGGTGTCGCCGTACTCTGCTGCCGGCAGCACGGTGTGCAGCATGCGCTCGATGTCGTGGGGCACCGCCTGCTCCATCACCGCGCACAACAGTGCGGTGCGGCTCTCGAACGCGTAATGGAAACTCGCGAGCGGCATCCCGGCGTGAGCGCAGATGCGGCGGGTGGTGGCCCCTTCCACACCGTGATCGGCTATCACGCGGTAGGCCGACTCGATGAGCGCGCTTCGACGCTGTTCGACGGACATCCGTGGCACGACGGTCAACCCCTTGGCCAACATGCGCCTGCGCATGTGCGGTGGACAATGTTCGCCGCAGCCTACCAGTGCCGTTGTCGGCGTTTGCGCGGTTCATCACCCAAAAACGTGCCGATGTTTATCGTTGCTCACAACTCGACGGTCGCCGTGAGAGGCTTCCGAGCCGACGCCGCCGTGCTTCGCGTCGAACCCCACTCGATCGGATTACTGTGTGGACGTGACCACGAACTCCGAAAGAACCGGCCCCGACGCGACCTCGCGGGTCCTCGGGCGGGTGACATCGGCCGGGGTGATGATGGCCGACGCGGTGGCCGAACGGCTCGCCGCCGGTGGTCTCGGCCCGGCACGTGCACTCGGCGCCACCCGCGAGGAGATCGTGCCGCACGTCCGCACGTCCCCGCACCTGCGAGACGGGGTCTTCGACAACCCCGAGCCGCCGGAGGGGTCCATCACCCCGGACCGGCAGGTGCTCGCCGACATGGCCCGCCGCCCGGGCCGGCCCCGCCGGCCGGTGATGGTCACCGTCCCGACCTTCGACGCCCCGTCGCCCCTCGCCGTCACCTGGCTCGGACACGCCACCGCCGTCGTCGACATCGACGGCGCCCGCATCATCACCGACCCGGTCCTGAGCCGGCGCTGTTCGCCGAGTCAGCTCGTCGGCCCGGGGCGCATGCATGCGGCCCCGCTGTCCGCAGGTCAGCTGCCCCCGATCGACGTCGTGGTGATCAGCCACGACCACTACGACCACCTCGACATGGACACGGTCACCACGATCGCGTCGACCCAGCCCGACGCCGTGTTCGTCACGACGATCGGCGTCGCCGCACATCTCATGGCCTGGGGGATCGCCGAAGACCGTATCCGGCAGGCGGATTGGTGGGACGAGATCGTCGTCGCCACCCGTGGTGGCGAACTGCGGTTCACCTGCGGTCCGGCACGCCACTTCTCCGGACGGTGGCTGGCGCGCAACCTCACGCAATGGGGGAGCTGGGCGATCGCCGGTCACACCCACCGCGTCTTCTTCTCCGGCGACACCGGCCACACCGACCGATTCGAGGATCTCGGAGCGAAGCTCGGTCCCTTCGATCTGACGCTCATCGCCGTCGGCGCCTACGACGTGATGTGGCCCGACATCCACGTGAACCCCGAGGAGGCGCTGTCGGTGCACCGGATGGTGTCGCCGGGGTCCGGGGCCGATTCGGTGATGATCCCGATCCACTGGGGCACCTTCAATCTCGCCCGCCATCCCTGGGGTGAGCCGATCGCGCGGCTGCAGGCCGCCGCACACCACGGCGACCCGACTGTGCTCGTCCCACAGCCCGGTGGTTCGATCGACCTCGAACACCGCACCGGAACCGGTGTGGCGCATCCGAGTTGGTGGGAGGTTTCGGCGTGAGCACCACGGCGGAGACGATCGAGCCGGGTCTCAGCGCGGCAGAGGTGGCCCAACGGGTCGCCGAGGGCAAGGTCAACTCCATGCCCGACCGCTCGGGCCGCAGCGTCGCGGACATCGTGCGCGCCAACGTCTTCACGCGCATCAACGCGATCCTCGGCGTCCTGTTCGCCATCGTCGCGTTCACCGGTTCGCTCATCAACGGTCTGTTCGGTCTGCTGATCATCGCCAATTCGACGATCGGCATCGTCCAGGAGATCCGCGCCAAGCGCACCCTCGACAAACTCGCCATCGTCGGCCAGACCCGGCCGCGGGTCCGACGCGACGGTGAGGTCGTGGAGGTCGCGCCCGACGAGGTCGTGCTCGACGACATCATCGAGATCGGCGCCGGCGACCAGATCGTCGTCGACGGCGAGGTCATCGAGGCCACCGCACTCGACGTCGACGAGTCGCTGCTGACCGGTGAGGCCGATCCGATCGACAAGGACCCGGGCGCACAGGTCATGTCCGGCAGCTTCGTGGTCGCCGGTGGCGGCGCCTACCGGGCGACCAAGGTCGGGGCCGATGCGTACGCCGCGCAGCTCGCGGCCGAGGCCTCGAAGTTCACCCTGGTCTCCTCCGAACTCCGCTCGGGCATCGACCAGATCCTGCGGGTCATCACCTGGCTGCTGATCCCCGCCGGCATCCTGACCATCGTCAACCAGCTGTTCATCAGCGAGAACGGGCTCAAGCAGGCGCTGCTGGGCATGGTCGCCGCGCTGGTGCCGATGGTCCCCGAGGGGCTGGTCCTGATGACCTCGATCGCCTTCGCCGTCGGCGTCGTGCGCCTCGGTCAGCGGCAGTGCCTCGTCAACGAGCTCCCCGCGATCGAGGGGCTGGCCCGCGTGAACGTCGTGTGCGCCGACAAGACCGGCACCCTCACCGAGAACGGCATGCGGCTCTCCGAACTGCGTGTCGTCGGCGACGATTCGCCGGAGCTCGCCGGTGAGGTGCTCGCCGCGCTGGCCGCCCACGATCCGCGCCCCAATGCGAGCATGATCGCCGTTGCCGAGGCATATCCGACCCCGCCGTCGTGGACGGTGACCGCGATCAAGCCGTTCACCTCGGCCACCAAGTGGAGTGGGATCTCGTTCGCCGACGAGGCCGGCGCCGAGGTGGGCAACTGGCTGATCGGCGCACCCGACGTGCTGCTCGACCCCGCGGGGGAGACCGCCCAGCTGGCCTCCGACATCGGCGCCACCGGACTGCGCGTGCTGCTGCTCGCACGCACCGACGTCCCCGTCGACACCGAACCCGCCGACGGCGCCGTCGCCCCCGGCACCGTGATCCCGGTCGGGCTCGTCGTGCTCGAACAGCGGGTCCGCCCCGACGCCCGCGGCACCATCGACTACTTCGAACAGCAGCACGTCGCGGTCAAGGTGATCTCCGGCGACAACGCCCGCTCGGTCGGGGCGGTCGCCGAATCACTCGGACTCGGCTCGGCCGACACCTCCGTCGATGCCCGCAAGCTGCCCGAGGAGGAGGGCGAACTGGCCGACGTCGTCGAACAGGGCGTCACCTTCGGTCGCGTCCGTCCCGATCAGAAACGCGCCATGGTCAAGGCGTTGCAGTCGCGGGACAACACGGTCGCGATGACCGGCGACGGCGTCAACGACGTGCTCGCCCTCAAGGACGCCGATATCGGCGTCGCGATGGGGTCGGGGAGTTCGGCTGCCCGGTCGGTGGCCCAGATCGTGTTGCTGGACAACAAGTTCGCCACCCTCCCGTATGTGGTGGGCGAAGGCCGTCGCGTCATCGGCAACATCGAACGCGTTTCCAACCTGTTCCTCACCAAGACGGTGTACGCGGTGCTGCTGGCGCTGTTCGTCGGCGTCGGCGGCGTGCTGGGCAGGCTGTTCGACTCGGATCCGCTGAGCTACCCGTTCCAGCCGATCCACGTGACGATCTCGGCGTGGTTCACCATCGGCATCCCCGCCTTCGTGCTGTCGCTGGCGCCCAACAACGAGCGCGCCCGCCGCGGTTTCGTGCGGCGGGTCCTGCTGCAAGCGGTACCCAACGGCATCATCGTCGGCCTGTGCACCTTCGTCACCTATGTGATCGTCAACCCCGGCGGACCGGGTGTCGAGGTCGGTGGCGACGCCGTCGACCTGTCGCCGGCCCAGACCCAGGCGGCCACCGCGTCGCTGATGACGCTCATCGCGATCGCGGTCTACGTGCTCGCCGTGGTCGCACGGCCGTACAACTGGTGGAAGGTTCTCCTGCTCGCCGTCTCCGCCGGTGCCTACGTGCTGATCTTCGCCTGGCCGTTCACCCAGGACCTCTTCCACCTCGACTCGTCGAACTGGACGATGAACTCGGTCGCGCTCACCTCGGCGGCCGTCGGAATCGTGTTCGTGGAAGCGGTTTCGCGGATCGTGCCGCGGTGGATCGCAAGTCACGGTTCGCCCGCGGAACAGTCGGTTAGGGTGGGCGAGGCGTCGACCGTGTGACGACGCCGTGCCGGCGACTAGACTCTGCCGCGAGTTGCCGGAAGAAGTCCGGCTCGTCGACACAGGAGACGTCATGGATCTCAAGGGACTCGTCAACAAGGCCAGGGCCACGCTGCAGAAGAACCCCAACCTGATCGACAAGGGCGGCGACGCCATCGACAAGGTCACCAAGAACAAGTACTCGGGTCAGGTCGACAAGGCCCAGGACGCCGTCCGCAAGGCCGTCGGCGCGCCGGGGCAGGGCACTCAGGGACAGGGCACCCAGGGACAGGGCACCCAGGGACAGACGCCGCCCAGCAACCCCGGAGAGACGTTGCCGGGCCAGCAGAGTCCGCAGCCCCGGAACCCGCAGAACCCGGAGTAGGTAGTAGGTCAGACCCCCGCGCGTGGGTGCCGGCGATACCCCGACACGGACGGGTGGCCGTCGAAGAAGAACCGCCACGCCAGGTCGGCCGCGCGTCGAACGCCGACGCGCGGGCCGGCCGCCACCGGCAGGTCCGGGAGTGGTCCGCGCCGAGATGTGTCGAGAGTCACAGGCGTGTCCGGATCGGCCAGATCGGTGCCGAGATCGGCCATCGTGATGCCGAGGGCGCGGCACAGGTTCCCGGGACCGCTGGCGAGCCGGTCGTCGGACACCGGCGTCGAGCGCGCGGCCCCGCGTCGGGTACGTGCCAGCTCGACCCCGTCGACCACCTCACCGGCCCTCAGCAGGACCGCCGCCGCAGGTCCCGTCCCCCGCACCACGATGTTGGCGCAGTGGTGGCCGTGGATGCGGTAGACGTACAGCCGGCCCGGCGGGCCGTACATGATCTCCGACCGTGCCGTTCGCGTGTACGCATGCGAGGCCGGATCGTCGGGGCCGGCGTAGGCCTCCACCTCGGTGACCTGGATCGTCACGCCGTGACCGGTCAGGTGCGCACCGAGCAGCGCCCGGGCCTGATCGGCGACCGGCGCGGGAGAGTCGGAGGTGCGGACACTAGGCTCTGGGACCATGGCGAAGACGAGTGACTCCATCGAGGTTGAACTGTCTCCGGAAGATACCTGGGCGGCCGCCTCGGACCTGTCCCGGTACGACGAGTGGCTGCTGATCCACGACTCCTGGCGCAGTCCGATCCCGGCCTCCGAGGATCTGGCCAAGGGCACGAAGATCGCCTCGGTCGTCGTCGTGAAGGGCACCCGGATCCGCTTCGACTGGATCGTCGAGAAGTTCGATCCGGTGTCGCACGTGCGTCTCAAGGGAAGCGGCAAAGGCGGCGTGAAGGCCAAGCTCGATCTGGGCATCGTTCCCACTTCGACCGGATCGGAAGTAACCTTCACTGTTGATCTGGGTGGGTTGCCGCTGATCGGGCCCGTGGGTAAGACCGCGGCCCTGGCGGTAGCGGGGGATCTACGAAAGTCGCTGCAGCAATTCCGAGAGGTCTTCAGCTGACCCGAGCGTGACGTCGCGCGGGGCACATCCGCCACCGCGCCGACGCGGCTGCGGGGTGACAGCGATGCGTCAGGCGGCGCGCGAGCACCGCACAAGAGGGGAACGAGAAAACTATGGGGCGTCACAGCTCAGATGCCGATCGCGGCGGAAACGAATGGACCCGCGCGGAGAACAGCGGGGGAGCCGCGAGCGGTGCGAGCCGGTCCGACGACGACTTCGGCTTCGAACACCGCGCGGCCGGCAGCGGTCGCCGCGGGGGTTGGCTGTGGGCCATCATCGCCCTGATCGCGGTCGTCGCCCTGGTCACCGGCGTGATCATCTGGCAGGCCGGTTCCGGCGGCTGCGGTGACCGCACCCGAGTCGCCGTCGCCTCCGACGGCGCGATGACCGGCCCCCTCCGCGAGGTGGCACGCCAGGCCTCCGCGGACTCCTGCTACGACTACGACGTCCAGACCGCCGCCGGCGCCGACGTGCCCGGTCTGCTGACCCAGGGCGCCGCGGCCCCCGACCTCTGGGTCGCCGACTCGCAGGTGCAGGCCCGCCGCGTCACGACGCAGGTCCGTCGCGACCTGGATCTGGTGGCACCGTCCATCGCCTCGACCCCGACCGTCGTCGCCGGCGACAACGTCCCCGAACTGGACACGTGGGTCGAGGTCATGAAGCTCCCCGACCTGCGGACCGGTAGCCCCGTCGACACCAGCACCGGTGACGCCCCGATCATCGGCGCGCTCGCGGCCGTCGACGCCGGCGAACTGCCGGAGGAGAAGTTCACCGAGGCCATGACGGTCCTGGCGATCCAGCAGAACAATGCGCGTCTGACCAACGACAACGAGGGCACCCGACTCAACCTGGCGAACACCTCGGGCGTGCCGGTCGTGACCACCGAGCAGCAATACGAGCTGTTCATGCGTACCCACCAGGGGTCGAAGCTCAAATCCTCCATCCCGGCCGCGGGCACCGTCATGCTCGACTACCCCCTTGTGAACACCGCATCCGCCGCGCGCCAGCAGGTCGCCGACGAGGCCGGTGCCGCGCTCGTGTCGGCACTCGACTCCGACGCGGGCCGCAAGGCGCTGACCGACGCCGGTTACCGCGACGCCGACGGCAACGGGGTCGGCGAGCCGGTGAAGGAACTCCAGCTGCGCGATCCCACGTCGGTCGACAAGGCGCTGCGCCAGTGGCAGGTCCTCGGCGTGCCGATCCGCACGCTCGTCGTCCAGGACACCTCTGGTTCGATGGCGACCCCGGCCGGCGGCACCACCCGTGCCGGGCTGCTCATCGACGCATCGCAGACCGGTCTGAAGCTGTTCCCGAACAACACGATGGTCGGCGGCTGGGCCTTCAGCGTCGACAAGGGCGGCAACGGACAGGACTGGGAGGAGATGGCTCCCATCCGCCGTCTCGACGCGCGCTCGGGCAGTGGCACGCACCGAGACGCGCTCGGCAGGGCGGTCGAGGAGGGACTGTCGGATCTCGGTGGCGGCACCGGCCTCTACGACACCACGCTCGCGGCGTTCAAGAAGGTCCAGGACACCTACGACCCGAACTACTCCAACAGCGTCATCATCATGACCGATGGGCAGAACGAGGACCCGAACAGCATCGGTCTCGACGAACTGCTCGCCGAGCTGAAGCGTCTCGAGGACCCGGCGCGACCCGTGCTGGTCCTGACGATCGGCATCTCCGACGACGCGGACTCCGACGCGCTCAAGCAGATCGCCGAGGCGACCGGCGGCACCACCTACATCGCCGAGAACGCCGCCGACATCCGGACCGTGTTCGTCGACGCCATCCAGGCTCGGGTCGCTGCGGCCGGTCGCTGACCGGCCGGTATCCACCGGACCAGAACGGCGGCGCTCGGGGCGATCGGGGACAATGGGCCGATGACCTCCACTTCGAGTCCCGTCCCGTCTGATCTCGAGCTGTCCGGTTCAAGCCGTTCGTCGGTTCTGATGCGCACCGGAGGCGTCGTCGCGGCGATGGCCGCCGTCGGCCTCGTCGCCGGGGCCTGTTCCTCCGACGACTCCGGCTCCGGCAGCACGACGACCACGGAGACCTCCACTGCGACGGTCGCCGAAGGCGCCGCGGGCGAGCAGTACAAGGACGGCGAGTACACCGCGGAGGGCGGATACATCTCGCCCGGCGGACCGCAGAAGGTCGGCGTCACTGTCACGCTGTCGAACGACGTCATCACCGCGGTGTCGGTCGACACCAGTCAGACCAAGGGCCCCTCGGTGGAGTACCAGGGCAAGTTCGCCGGCGGGATCTCCGATGTCGTCGTGGGCAAGAACATCAACGACATCGACGTCGACAAGGTCTCCGGTTCGTCGCTGACCTCGGGCGGTTTCAACGAGGCGATCGAGAAGATCAAACAGGAAGCCATCAACTGAGTCCGACCGGTGTGACCTCTCCCGGCGTGAATCCGCCTGCAGCCGTCCATGACTGGATGTTCGACGCGATCGGCACCCGGTGGACGGTCACGACACCGGCGCCGCTGTCCGCCGATGTCGTCGAGGCGGTGCGCGCCGAGATCGACCGGATCGACCTCGCGTGGTCCCGATTTCGCGACGACTCGACGGTCGCCGAGATGGCGCGGGCGGCCGGGCGCTATCCGATCGCGGAGTCGGATCAGCCGCTGGTCGACTGGTATCGCAGGCTGTATCGGCTGACCCGCGGTGCGGTCACGCCGCTGGTCGGACAGACCCTCGCCGATGCCGGGTACGACGCGGACTACACGCTGCGGCCCGTCGACCGGGTGTCCGCGGTCCCGGCGTGGGACGAAGTGATCACCGGGCACGACGCCGCGCTGGAACTGCGCCGACCCGCACTGCTCGACGTCGGCGCAGCGGGAAAGGGTTTCGCGGCCGACCGGGTGGCGGAGATCGTCGCGAAGGCCACCGACGACTTCGTCGTCGACGCCGGCGGTGACATGGTCGTCTCACCCCGCGCCCGTCCGCTGCGGGTGGCGCTGGAACACCCGATGGACCCGACCAAGGCGATCGGTGTGGTGACGCTCGACGCCGGCGCGATCTGCGCGTCGGCGAGCAACCGCCGGGTGTGGGCGGACTGGCATCACATCGTCGACCCGCGCACCGCCTCGCCTGCATGGGAAGTGCTGGCCACGTGGGTGATCGCGCCGACGGCGATGGAGGCCGACGGGTTGGCGACCGCGCTGTTCTTCACCCCGGCCGCGTTCCTGCGCGGCGACTTCGACCATCACGCGGAGGGCTTCCATCACGTGGCCATCCGACGCAACGGCAGTGTCGAGCACACCGCGATCCCCGGATTGGAGTTGTTCCTGTGACAACGGATGTCTCGACCGGATCGACCGCGGTCCTCCCGCGACTCCTCGCGCCGTTCGATGCCGCGCGGCGACACCTGACCCCGTACCGGGCGGTGTTGTGCGGGCTGGTCCTGCTCGCGGTAGCCGCCTTCGTGGTGTCCGCGGTCGACGCCGACTTCGGTTACGGGCCCGACGAACTCGCGGTGTGGCTGCTGGTGGCGGTCGGGGTGAGCGGAGCGGCCACCTATCTGTTCGCTGCTGTCTTGCGGGTGCCGCCGAACTCCGACTCCTGGCTCATCACCGGCCTCATCCTGTTCTTCGTGGTGCCGGGCGGTTCGGAGGACACCGCGATGGCGACCGTCGCGACGGCGGCGGCGATCGCGGCGGCGTCGAAATACGTTCTGGCCTGGCGGCGTCGGCTGATCCTGAACCCGGCCGTCGCCGGCGCCGTCGGCTGTTACGCGTTGGCCTATGCCGGCGTCGAGGGACTGAGTTTCCCGTTCTGGTGGGTGGCGGCCGAGCCGCTGCTGATCCCGATGATCGTCATCGGCGCGGCCGTGGTCACCCTGATCCGCGAATGGCTCCTCGTGGCGGTGTTCGTCGTCGCGTCGCTGGTGACGATCGGGGTGGTCGAACTGGTTCGCGGCGGCCAGGATCTGTCGACGTGGATCGTGTCGTCCCCGATGTTGTTCGTCGCGGCCATCATGCTGCCCGAACCGTTGACCTCCCCCGCGCGACAACCGCATCGGCTGATCTACGCGGCCCTGGTCGGGGTGCTGATGCACTGCCAGTACACGGTCGAGGTGACCGACTCGTACACCCTGGCGTTCGTGCCGGAGGTCGCGTTGCTCGTCGGCAGCCTCTACGCCTTCGCCGTGCGCCTGGCGACGCGCACCGCGCGCCGGGTGCGGCTCGACGTCGAGACGGCGCCGTTGGCGGACCGCACCTATGCGCTCACCGGCGAACCCGCGGGTGGCGCACCGTCGTTCCGGGCGGGGCAGTGGTCGAGCGTGAGTGTGCCGCGGTGGTCGGCGCCGGTGTGGACCGGCTCGCGGCGGGTCTTCTCGTTCGTGTCCGTGCCGAAGGAGGCACCGGTCGAGTTCGGTTTCACAGTCGCGGGGGAGCCGTCGTCGTTCAAGGCCGCGCTCATCGACGGCCGTGCCCGGCGGGTCTGGGTCGACGAGATCGGCGGCGACTTCGTCCTGCCGCGGGCGTTCCCGGGCAGGGGCAGGGTCGTGCTCCTCGCGTCGGGGGTCGGGATCACGCCGTTCGTCTCGATGATGCGTTCGCTGTCCGGCGATCTGTCGGGCCTGACCGTGGTGCATGTACTCCGCGAACCGGGCCGGGCGGTCTACGGCGACGTGCTCGGGAACGCAGGGTCGAAGGGGGCGCGCGTGATGACGGTCGTCGCACCCGAACTCGCCGACGGCGTCGACGATGCCGGCCGACTGGCCGAGCTCGTCGGTACGGACATCGACGGTGCGCACTACTACGTGTCGGGTCCACCGGCATTCGTCGAACGCACGTCGTCGACGATCCGGCACCTCGACGCTGCCACCAAGCGGCGCCCGTGGCGCATCCACACCGACTCGTTCGCCGGTTACTGATGGGCTTTGAGTATCCCTGCGAGATCCTCACCTTCGTGGTGTCGCCGAAGCACGCGTACTTCGGGCGGCCCAAGGACGGTCCCGCGGACGAGGTCGAGACCCTCACTCCCGACTCGGTGGAGATCGTCGCCGACAAGGGGATTCGCGGCGACCGCTTCTTCGGCGTGAAGGCCCACACCGAGGCCGCGGTGACCTTCCTGGCTATCGAGGCGTGGACGGCAGCCGCCGGCGACGTCGATCCCGTGCTCGCCCGACGCAACGTCGTCGTCCGCGGCGTCGAACTCGATCCGCTGCGCGGCCGAGAATTCGAGCTCGACACCGGTTCCGGGCCGATCCGCTTCCGCGGTGGACGTCCGGCGCACCCGTGTTCGTGGATGGACACCGTCGCCGGGGAGGGTGTCCGCAAGGCGCTCATCGGTCGCGGCGGCCTCCGCGCCCAGCCGTTGACGTCGGGGACCCTGCACCTCGGTCCCGCCACGATCATCACCGACATCGAACTCGACGCATCCCGCGCGGCCGACCAGGTGAAGCGGGTCCAGCCGCTGTGACCAGCTACCCGACCAGCGCCCGCAGGAAGAACCCGAGGTTGGCGGGTTTCTCGGCGAGGCGTCGGACGAAGTAGCCATACCACTCGGTGCCGTACGGGATGTACACGCGCACGCGGGCCCCCGACTCGACGAGACGACGCTGCTCGTCGGTGCGGATGCCGTAGAGCATCTGGTGTTCCCAGCTGTCGGGGGCGCGATCGAACTCCGCCGCCAGGACCGACGCCGCCTCGATCATCGTCGGATCGTGACTGGCGACCATCGGATACCCGTTGCCCTTCATCAGGATTCGCAGGCACCGTAGGTACGCCTCGTCGACCTGACGACGGTCGGGGTAGGCGACCGACGGTGGTTCGGCATAGGCGCCCTTGCACAACCGGATTCGGGCGCCCGACTCGGCGAACTCCGCACAGTCGTCCTCGGTGCGTCGGAGATACGCCTGCAGCACGGTCCCGACATCGGGGAAGTCCTGTCGCAGCGAGCGCACGATGGCCAGCCGTTCGTCGACGGTCGTGTGGTCCTCGGCGTCGATGGTGACCAGAGCCCCGACGGAACGTGCTGCCGCGGCGATGGTCCGGGCGTTCTCCTCGGCGATCTTGGCGCCGTGTTCCGGGAGCCGCTGACCCAGCGCAGTGAGTTTCAGCGACACCTCGAGAGCACCGGGAGGTGCCGTACCCAGGCCCGACATCGCTTCCAGCAGAGACACATATGCGGCGACGGTGGCATCGGCCTGGGACTCGTCGGTGGTGTCCTCGCCGAGGAAGTCGATCGTCACGGCCAGTCCGTCGTCGAGCTCATGCCTGATGGCGGCGAGGACATCGTCGAGCGTTTCACCGGGCACGAACCGGCGCACGACCTTCTCGGTCACCGACCAGCGCTGCGAGGTCTGTTGGATCCGTTCGCTGCGCGCCGCGGCGGTGATCGTCGGGCGCAGGAGGGCGTCGAAGAGCGTGCTCAACTGGTGACCCCCGTGAAGTCGGTGCTCATGTGCGGGTACCGGGACGTCGTCGGCGGGTTGAACGTCTCCTTGATGGTGCGGGTCGACGTCCAGCGCAACAGGTTCTGCTTCGAGCCTGCCTTGTCGTTGGTGCCCGACGCCCGACCGCCGCCGAACGGTTGCTGACCGACGACCGCGCCGGTCGGCTTGTCGTTGATGTAGAAGTTGCCGGCCGTGTTGCGGAGCCGGTCCGATGCGAGGGCGACCGCGGCGACGTCGGTCGCCATGACCGCGCCGGTGAGCGCGTACTTCGCCGTGGTGTCGACGAGGTCGAGGACGGTCTCGTAGTCGGCGTCGTCGTAGACGTAGACCGACAGGATCGGGCCGAAGTACTCCGTGGAGAACGCCTCGTCCCGCGGGTCGTCGGACAGCAACACGGTGGGGCGCACGAAGTATCCGACCGTGTCGTCGACCTGTCCGCCGACGGCGACGGTCATCATCGGCGACGACTTGGCGCGCCGCAGCGCCGCGATGTTCTTGTCGAAGGCACGCTGGTCGATCAGGGCGCCACCGAAGTTCGACAGGTCGCGGACGTCGCCGTAGGTGAGTTCGGCGGTCTCGCCGAGGAAGTCGCTGCCCATCTTGTCCCACACCGACCGGGCGATGTAGGCGCGGGACGCGGCCGAACACTTCTGGCCCTGGTATTCGAACGCGCCGCGGATCAAAGCCGTCCGGAGAGCGTGCGGTTCGGCTGAGGAGTGCGCGACGATGAAGTCCTTGCCGCCGGTCTCACCGACGAGCCGCGGATAGTTGCGGTACTTGTCGATGTTGTTGCCGACCTCGCGCCACAGGTACTGGAAGGTCTTGGTCGAGCCGGTGAAGTGGATCCCGGCCAGGTTCTCGTCGGCGAGAACCACATCCGAGACGGCGCGTCCGTCGCCGTGGACGAGGTTGATGACACCGGGAGGCAAGCCGGCCGCCTCGAGAAGTGCCATCGTGTACTGCGCCGAATACGCCTGTGTGGGGGACGGCTTCCAGACCACGGTGTTGCCCATCAGCATCGGCGCCGTCGGCAGATTCGCGGCGATGGCGGTGAAGTTGAACGGGGTGACCGCGTAGACGAACCCGTCGAGCGGACGATGATCGAGCCGGTTCCACACACCCGGGGACGACACCGGCTGTTCGGCGAGGATCTCGCGGGCGAAGGCCACGTTGAACCGCCAGAAGTCGGCGAGTTCGCAGGGAGCGTCGATCTCGGCCTGCTGCACCGACTTCGACTGGCCGAGCATCGTCGCGGCGGCGACCCGCTCGCGCCACGGCCCCGACAGCAGTTCGGCCGCGCGCAGGATCACCGCGGCCCGGTCGTCGAAGCTCGTGTGCGCCCAGTCGTCCTTCGCGTCCATCGCGGCATCGACGGCTGCGCGGGCGTCGTCATGGGTGGCGTTGGTGAGGACACCGAGCACCTCGTGGTGGGCATGCGGCTGCACGACGTCGATCTGTTCGCCGTGTCCGAGATGAAGGCGGCCGCCGATGATGTGCGGTAGTTCGCGCCGGCCGGCGTTGGACTGACGGTTGAGTTCGCTGATGATCCGGGCACGCTCGGGCGATCCGGGGGCGTAGGTGTGGACCGGCTCGTTGGCCGGGCGCGGGGGAGTGGTGATGGCGTCCATGACGTCAGTTCACCTGCGTTAGAGTCTTCCGCGATATGGCCGATCGGCAAACCAGTCGGTCGTAACCTTGTCCGTATGGACAAATCGCCGGGTGTCGCGCTCGGGCGTCTGATCCTGGCGCTCGACCGGACGGTGGCGACCCTGGTCACCGCGCCGCAGGGACTCGACGTGCCGGTGCGAAGCCTGGCGATGATCGACATCGACGACGTCCACTTCGGCCTCGGTCGCGCGGCACGGTCGGCCGATGTGTTCTTGCTCGTGGGCCTGCCCGACGACGTCGCCACCGAACTCCTGGCCGGCCTCGGCACCCATCGCCCCGTCGCGGTCCTGAGCAAGACGTCGTCGGCGACGCTGACCGACCTCGCCGGCCGGCTCGGCACAGCGGTCGTCGCCATCGACCTCCACGCCCGGTGGGAGCGCATCTACAACCTGGTGTCGCGCGTCCTCGACACCGCGCGGCGCTCGCCGGACGACGGCGAGTCGATGGAGTCGGGTGCCACCGGCGATCTCTTCGAACTCGCAGCCGAGGTGGCCCGGCGCACCGGCGGCCTGGTCAGCATCGAGGACGAGCGGTCGCACGTGCTGGCCTACAGCACGGCCGGCGACGAGGCCGACGAGTTGCGGCGGTTGTCGATCCTCGGTCGCGAGGGCCCGCCGGAGATGCTGGCCTGGCTCCGGCAGTGGGGTGTGATGGACGCATTGCGCACGTCGGCGCGGGTGGTCGCGGTCGACGCGCGCACCGACCTCGGCCTGCGGGAACGCCGTGCGGTCGCGATCCGCGCCCCGGGCACGGCCGAGTTCCTGGGGGTCGTCTGGTTGCAGCGTGGGGCCGGACCGTTCGCCGACGACACCGACGAGGTGCTCACCGGTGCGGCCGCGGTGGCTGCCCGGGTGATCGCCCGTCGTCGATCCGCGGGCACCGAACACGACGAACTGGTGCGTCGACTCCTCGGCGCGCGCGGCGACATCGTCGACGTCGACGCGCTCGCCGACCAGCTCGGCATCGAGCCGTCCGTCGCGGTGGTCCTCGCCGGGTTCGCGACGACCGGTTCGGCCGACGACGCCCCGGTCCCGTTGGCGGAGAACGCCACTCGCGTCTCTGCGCTCACGCTGCACGCCAGCGCATTCAGCCCGCTGTCGGTGACCGCGACGATCGGCGACCGTGCGTATGTGGTCTTGCCGGGTGTGTCGGATGACGCCGCGGTGGAGTGGGCGCGGGTGTCCGTCGATGCGACGTTGCGGCAGTTCGGGATTCGCATCCGCGCCGTGGTCGCCGGGCCTCGCAACCTCGGCGCGGTACCCGAACTGCGCTCCCAGATCGACCGTGTGCTCGACGCGGCGTCCCTCGAAGGCGAACTGATCGACGACGTCACCACGGTCGCCGGTTCACGCACCGGGGTGCTGCTCGGCGAGATCGTCGCGCTCCTCGCCGAGAACCCCGACCTCGTGGACCCCCGTGTCTCCGACCTCGCCGATCTCGACGACCGGACCGGCAGCGACTTCACCGTCTCCCTGCGCGCCTACCTCGACCGTTTCGGCGACGTCCGTTCGGCCGCCAACGACCTGCACGTCCACCCGAACACGTTGCGGTACCGCATCCGTCGGATCGAGACCCTCACCGGGATGGACCTCGAAGACCCTGCGACCCGGCTCGTCGTGGCGTTGTCCTTGAGGGTGAGGTGAGGATCGTTGTACGGCAACGCAATCACCGCTGCCCACGTGCTGCCTGAGGTGCGACGAGGCCCATGGCCGAGGAGCCTCGAAGGCCTGGTGACGTTGTCTCACCAGGCCTTCGAGGCTCGTCGCTTGCGCTCCTCACTCCTCAGGCAGCAGAGCTGGGCGCGTCGCGCTCTTTCGGATCAGGCATCGGACCGGGGTGCGTTGCGTTCTTTCGGATCAGGCCGCGGAGGTGGCGGATCGCATCTCAGCACCCGAGGTCGTGAGAGAAACAGATCTACAGGATGGTGAGCATCTCGTTGTAGGTGGGCAGCGGCCAGAGGTCGTCGGCGACGATCCCCTCGAGCGTGTCCGCGGCCTCGCGTACCGCTGCCATCGCCGGGATCAGCGTCTCGAGTGCGTACTTCGACTCCTCGTAGGTGCTGTCCCCGTGCATGCCGGCGATGCCCTCGTCGAGAGCCACGACGGCGCCGTGCAGCTGGCTGATCAGTTCGGTCACTTCGCCGAGAAGCGGTGTGGGAGATTCGATCCCGGCCATCTTCAACGACGCGGCGGTGCCGGCCAGTTCGCCCTGGTAGCGGATCGCGGCGGGCATGATCATGGTCTTCGCGATCTCCGCGGTCTCCTTCGCCTCGACGAGGAGGGTCAGCGCGTAGTACTCGAAGATGACGTCCTCGCGGGCCTCGAGTTCGCGGGCCGACAGCACCCCGTACTTCTCGAAGATCTCGACGACCTCGGGCGCGGTGTACTCGGTGACGGCGTCGACGGTGGTGCGGAGGTTCTTCAGACCGCGCGCGGCGGCCTCCTCCTGCCACTCGTCGGAGTAGCCGTTGCCGTTGAAGATCACGGCACCGTGGGCGTTGACGATCTCCTGCAGCACCTTCTGCACGGCGTCGTTGAGGTCGGCGCCGTCCGCGAGCAGCTTCTCCAGTCCGGTGGAGATGTGGTCGATGGAGTCGGCCAGGATGGTGTTGATCGCGACCATCGGATCGGAGATCGACTGGTTGGAACCCGGTGCACGGTACTCGAATCGGTTGCCGGTGAACGCAAACGGGCTGGTGCGGTTGCGGTCGCCCGGGTCGGCCTTCAGCGGCGGCAGGGTGTCGACGCCGAGCTCGAGGACGCCGGCCGCCTTGGAACCGGTGGCGCCGCCCTTGGCGATCTGCTCGAAGACGTCCATCAGCTGTTCGCCGAGGAAGATCGAGATGATCGCCGGCGGAGCCTCGTTCGCGCCCAGGCGATGATCGTTCGACGCCGACGCGACCGCGGCGCGCAGGAGACCGCCGTACTTGTGGACGGCGCGGATGATGGCGCCGCAGAAGGTGAGGAACTGCATGTTCTCGTGCGGGGTGTCGCCCGGGTTGAGCAGGTTGCCCTGGTTGGCGTTGCCCAAGGAGAAGTTGACGTGCTTGCCCGAGCCGTTGACGCCGGAGAACGGCTTCTCGTGCAGCAGGCACTTCATGCCGTAGCGCTCGGCGACCGCCTTCATCGTGGTCATCATCAGCTGCTGGTGATCGTGGGCGAGCACCGAACGCTCGAAGACCGGGGCGATCTCGAACTGGCCGGGGGCGACCTCGTTGTGGCGGGTCTTGGCGGGGATGCCCTGCTTGAACAGCTCGCGGTCGAGTTCGATCATGAAGGACAGCACGCGTTCGGGGATGGCGCCGAAGTAGTGGTCGTCGAACTCCTGGCCCTTCGACGGCGGGGCGCCGAACAGGGTGCGGTTGGAGGTCATCAGGTCGGGGCGTGCGTAGAAGAAGTGCTCGTCGATCAGGAAGTACTCCTGCTCGGCGCCGGCGTAGGAGACGACGGTGTCGACATTCTCGTGGCCGAAGAGCTTGAGCAGACGCATCGCCTGCTTGCTCATGGCCTGCTGGCTGCGCAGCAGCGGGGTCTTCTTGTCCAGTGCCTCACCGGTCCACGAGATGAAGATCGTGGGGATGCACAGGGTGTTGCCGTTCGGGTTCTCCAGGATGTACGCGGGGCTCGTCACGTCCCAGCCGGTGTAACCGCGGGCCTCGAAGGTGCCGCGCAGGCCGCCGTTGGGGAAGCTCGACGCGTCGGGCTCGCCCTGCAGCAGGGTCTTGCCTGCGAACTCGGCCAGCGACGCACCGCTCGAATCGGGCTCGAGGAACGAATCGTGCTTCTCCGCGGTGAAACCGGTGAGCGGGTAGAAGACGTGCGCGTAGTGGGTCGCGCCCTTCTCGATGGCCCAGTCCTTCATCGCGACCGCGACGTAGTCGGCGAGGGTCGGGTCCAGCGGGCAGCCGGTGTCGATGGTTGCCGCGACCGCCTTGAAGACATGCTTCGGCAGGCGCTTCTTCATGACCGACAAGCTGAACACGTTGCGTCCGAAGGTGTCTGCCAACGGCTCGGTGAATCCGGGCGCCGACACCTCGTAGGTCGTCACGGCCTCGATGGCCTGACGGCGGGACATGCTGCCACTCATGGTTACTCCTGGTGTTTCTCGTCGACCACCGTCAGGTCGGCACGACGAAGTCGCTGGGTTTCGCGGTTGCGAGAGCGACT
The DNA here is from genome assembly GCF_054823965.1 of Gordonia sp. GN26. Classification (NCBI taxonomy): domain Bacteria; kingdom Bacillati; phylum Actinomycetota; class Actinomycetes; order Mycobacteriales; family Gordoniaceae; genus Gordonia; species Gordonia sp. GN26. Next base: position 27,242 of record NZ_JSYC01000025.1, read on the forward strand.
TGACGCTATGAGCAGGGTGTATGCGCCCCGTTGCCCCCGTGTGACGCTGAGGAAAACTGATGGCGCAGAGAGGATTCGTCCGTTCGGACGACTCAGCGCCTCGAAGACAGGGGTTTACTGCAGCGTGGCGTCGTCACCCATCACGGCACCTTCACGACGCGGGTCGGCGCCGCCGATCCACCCGGAGTCGTGGCGCATGATCGCGCTGAGCCCGCTGGACTGTTCGTCGACGGAGACCTCCTCGCCGCGTTCGCGAAGACCTCGTACGAGGGGATCGTTCGCGCCGTCGTCGGCGATGTCGACCAATGGATGTTCGCCGCCGACGTTCGACGTCGGGGTGTTGGCGGAGCCGAAGTCGATCATCGACACCGCCTGCTGCGGGTTCAGGCCCCAGTCGAGCATCCCGACGAGCGTCTTGACGACGAACTGGATGATGACCGATCCGCCCGGCGAACCCAGCGCGGCGACCACCTGTGCGGGAGAGCCGTCGGCCCCGGGCTGCATCACGAGGGTCGGCGCCATCGACGACCGTGGACGTTTACCGGGGGACACCCGGTTGGCGAGCAGGGTGCCGTCGTCGTCGCGCGGTTCGGCCGAGAAGTCGGTGAGCTGGTTGTTGAGCAGGAAGCCGTCGACCATGTGATAGCTGCCGAACGCCGATTCGATGGTCGTCGTCATCGATGCGACGTTGCCGTAACGGTCGGCGACGGTGATGTGGCTGGTGCCGTGTTCGGTGCCCGGATGCGAACCGAGCGGGACGGGCCCGAGATCACCGGCGGGTGCCTCACCCAGGGAGGAATCGGGTTTGATCATCCCGGCCCGTGCCCTCAGATAGGCGGGATCGAGCATGGTCTCGACGCCGCGTCCCGGCAGCGGAACGAAATCGGGGTCGGCGACGTACTTGTCGCGGTCGGCGTAGGCGAGTCGCTCGGCCTCGGTGATCAGGTGCACCGCAGCGGGATCCGGCCGGCCACCGTCCCGGCTCGCCTCGGCGTCGCCGTCGATGTCGGTCGGTCCCATCGACGGCAGGTCGAAGTTCTCCAGGATGCCGAGGGCGGAGGCGACGGCGAGGCCGCCCGACGACGGTCCGGGCATCGCCACGATCTGGCGGCCGCGGTACTCCGTCACGATGGGTTCGCGGGCGATCGCCCGGTAGTCGCGCAGGTCGTCGACGGTCATGAGGCTGGGCGTCATGCCGCCGGCGGTGCTGCCCGCCTCGGCGACGATCGCCTGCGCGAGCGGGCCGTCGTACATCGCGTCGGCACCGTCGGTGGCCAGTACGCCAAGGGTTTTCGCATAGGCCGGGTTGACCAGGTCGGTGCCCGCGGGCTTCGCCGTGCCCTCGTCGGTCAGGAAGTAGGTGCGGGCCTCCTCGTCGGCCTTCAGGTCGGGCGCGGAGGCGGCGATCTCCCCGGCCAGCCGTGGGCTGATCTCGAAGCCGCTGTCCGCCAGGTTGATTGCCGGCTCGAACAGGTCGCGCCAGGCCTGCTTGCCGTAATCGCCGTGGACCATGTCGAGCATCCGCAGCACGCCCGGGACGCCGATCGATCGTCCCGATGCGCGGGCACTCGGTACGGGCGGTGCCGGATCGGAGGGGGAGATCTGCGTCAGGTAGGTCTCGGTGGCGGCCGCGGGTGCCGTCTCGCGGCCGTCGAAGGCGCGCACCGTGTTCGACGCCGCGTCGTAGTAGAGGGCGAAGGCGCCGCCGCCGATACCCGACGACTGCGGTTCGACGAGACCGAGCACCATCTGTGCGGCGACCAGGGCATCGGCCGCGGTGCCACCGTCGCGCAGCACCTCGCAGGCCGCGCGGGTGGCCAGCGGATTGGCCGTTGCCGCCGCGTAGGTCCCGGTCCGGACCGGCTTCATCCCGCTGCGGTAACCCGATGCGATCTCGGGTCGGGTCGCGATGTCGGTGGGGGCCGCCGAGACCTCCTGGGCGTCGATGAATTCACCGTTCGGGATCTCCGCGCAGGTGACCGGCGCGGCGGACGGTTCGTCGGCGTCGGACCCGCACGAGGCGACGACCAGCGTGGCGGCGACCGCGACCACCGTCAGCCGGAGGCCGCGGGATCCGAGATGCGGACTTCCCCGACGGCGTCTCATGGACCTCAGCGTACGGTCACCGCGTAGGCCGGACCGACCGAACGGCGATGCCCACCCCGATCACCGCGAGACAGGCGAAACCGAACGTCAGGAGTCGAGCCGATCCGACCGCGTCGGAGCCGAAGCTGACGAGCAGACCGGCGGCGGCCGACCCGACGGTGTTCGCGACCATCTGCACGGAGTTGATGCCCGCCGATGCGCGCGCGGCCTCGGCCTGATCGGTGGTGATGCCCATGGCGGCGGTCGCGATGTGCGGGAAGGCCATACCGATGCCCATGCCGGCGACGACGAGACAGGCATACCAACCGGCGATCGCAATCGACGCGGTCGAGGACTGGAGGACGCCGTAACCGGCCAGGCCCGCGGCGAGGAATGCCGGCCCCGCGACGCGGGCGGCCGATGCCGAGCGGCCGTGGGCCCACGTGCTGCTGGCTATCTGCGCGACCGTCCACCCGGTCGACAACGCGGCCGGCAGAAGACCCGCGGTGAAAGGTGACAGCCCGCCGACCTGCTGGCCGAACAACGGGAGGAAGGCCTCGGCGGTCGACCCGGCCGCCAACACCGCGATCGAGAGGTAGATCCACTTGACGGGATTGCCCACCGAATAGGTGAGACGGGGGAGCAGGCCGGTGTCGCCGCGTCGATCGACGGCCACGAACCCGACCAGGGCGAGCAGAGCGACGCCGCCGAGAACGGCGACCGCCGTCGTCGAACCGGAGATCGCGGCCACCGACACCGCCCCGGCCGCGACGGTCACCGCCGCCAGCGACGCCCATGGCAACGGGTGCCGTTCGCCCGAGCCGCGACCTCGCGGCAGCACCCGCGCGGCCACCGCGGCGATGGCCAGGGTGACGACGGTCAGGAACCAGAAGGAACCCCGCCACAGTCCGACCTCGGCGAACATGCCGCCGATCGCCGGACCCACGATGTTCCCGACACCCCACATCGCCGAGATCATCGCCACGGCCCGGCCCCAGATGCGCTGCGGCAGGGCGATCTGCACGACCGCGAACGCCAGACCGGTGAGCAACCCGCCGCCGAGTCCCTGGATCAGCCTGCCGGCCAACAGGATCGGCATGGTCGGGGTGAGCGCGCAGACCAGCGAACCCGCGGCGAACGCGGAGAACCCGATCAGATAGGCGCCCCGTGCGCCGAACTGGGCCAGCGCGCGCGTCACCAACATCGACGCCACGACGGAGGCGATCAGGAAGACCGTGACGACCCAGGCGTAGAACTGTTCGCCGCCGATGTCGGCGATGGTGCTGGGCAGCGAGGCCGAGGTGAGGAAGGTGTTGATGGCGAAGACGAGGATGCCGCCGGCGAAGACCGACACCGCGGCGCGGTGTTCACGGGCGAGGAGTTCGGACCATCCGCCCGTTGACGTCGACACCGTCTGAAGGAATATCCGACCCGGAGGCGGGGGTCAAATCGGTGCGCCGTGTCCCGCACCCGGAAGGGGTACCGACCGCTTAGTGTCGATCGGGAACAGCACGGCCACACCGGGCCGGGCACGCGAGAACGGGGTAGAGCGTGGGAGTGGTACGTCATCAGGCCGTGGTCGATGCACCTCGGGACAAGGTCTTCCAGTACGTCGACGGGTACCAGAACGTCCCCGAGTACCTGATGGGGGTGACCCGCTTCGAGCCGAGGACCGAGCAGACCCAGGGCCTGGGCTCCGTCTTCGAGCTGACGATCGATGTCGGGCCGAAGAAGCTCAAGTCGGTCGTGGAATGCACCCAGTACGTCGTCGACGAACTGATCGAACTCAAGGCGATCGAGGGTTTCCAGGCCGACACCACCTGGCGGTTCCTCGACACGAACAAGGGCACCGAACTGCAGGTGGAGTTCAGCTACACGCTGCCCGGCGGTATCGCGGGTCGAGTGCTCGGTGGCATCGTCGGGCCGTTCGCCGCCCAGGCCATCAAGCACACGGAGGCCACCATCGCGAAGAACGTGGCCTCCCGGGGCTGAGCACGTCTCACGTACCGGTGAGCCTGTCGGGCTTGTCGTCGTCGTGGTAGACGACCCGGTTCGGCAGGTTCCTCGAGAAGAGGAGTGCCAGTACGAGCAGAACGAACACGATGAACAGGGCCTGCTGGATCGCGGCGACCTGTGCGTCGGCGTAGGCCTCGGACACGGCCTGCGCGGCGGACTCCGAGCCGCCGGAGTCCAGGACCAGGGTGTGTGCCTGATCCGCCGAGATGATGGGCACCCCGGCGTCGTCGACGGTGGAGACGATCTGCTGTTGCTCTGTGGCGGACAGCGATTCGGTGTCGCCGACGGTGGCGAGGAAACCCGACGACAGCAGGAGGATGAACACCGAACCGGCGACCGCCGTACCGAACGACGAGCCGAGGTTCTGGAAGGTGCCCTGCAGTCCGCCGACCTCGGAGGTGTCCTTCTCCTCGACTGCGGACATGTTGACGTTGCCGAGCTGGGAGGCGAGGAGGCCGAAACCCGCTCCGACGACGAACATCCCAATGGCGAAGGCAATACTTCGCAGGTCGACCCCGACCGCGGCGATCACGAAGAGGACGCCGAGGGCCATGATGATCTGCCCGCCGCGGGCGATGAAGCGGGCGGAGCGTCGTGCGGTGAGCCAGGATCCGAGGACCGAGAACAGCACGAGCCCCACCGATAGCGGCAATATCTTGACCCCGGTCTGCAGTGCGTCACGCCCCTGCATCGTCTGCAGGTAGACCGGCACCACGAAGAACAGCGCGGCGATCGCGAAGTACTGGGCGAGGAATCCGCCGAGGCCGCTGCGCAGCGCGGGGATCCGCAGCAATTCGACGCGGAGCAGTGGTTGCCGGCTGGTGCGGGCGAGCGTGCGTTGACGGTCGACGAACAGCCACAGCACGACCACGCCGATCAGCAGCAGATAGGCAACCGGGGAGACGCCGAGCGGGGCGATCTCGGTTCCGCCGATCTCCGGCGGGTGCTGCGGCTTCAACCATCCCCAGGTCTTCGACTGCAACACTCCGTAGACGATGAGGGCCAGGCCGCCGGCGGAAGCGAGGACGCTGAGCGGGTCGATTCTTACGTCGCGGTCGCGCTCGACGTCGTGGATGAGGCCCGCCGCGAACAGGACGACGACCATCACCACCGTCTCGGCGACGAAGACGTAACGCCACGAGGCGTACGTGGTCATCAGACCGCCGAGCAACGGGCCGACGGCGGCGGCGAGTCCGGTCACCGCACCGAGGACCGAGAAGGCGGTGACCCGGGCCTTTCCCGTGTAATTGATGGCGGCCAAGGACGCGATCGCCGGGATCACGAGTACCGCGCCGAGCCCCTCGACGAGGGACCAGCCCAGCAAGAGGACGGTCAGGTTGGGGCTCAAAGCCGTCGTGAGAGAACCGATCCCGTAGATGACGGCACCGAGCTTGAAGGCCCTCGCGCGGCCCATGAGGTCGCCGAGTTTGCCACCGGTCAACATGAACGCCGCCATCGTCAGGGCGTAGAACGTGATCGCGGCCTGCATGCCGGTGATCGAGGTGTCGAGATCGGCTGCCACGACCGAGATCGACACGTTCATGACGGTGCTGTCGAGCACCATCACGAACTGGGAGACCGCGAGGATGATGATGACCGACCACGAACGCATCGCGGGACTCCCCTCAGCCGGAGTGATCCGACGATTGTCCCAGCCGGGGAGGCGTCAGCGTGGCGGATCGAGCATCGGGACGAGGAACCGTCTCGCGATGTCGGCCAGCTGGGCGTCGTCGGTGATGTCGACGACGCGACTCGGCACGGTGAGGAACGACGCCGAGATGCGCACCATCATCTCGGCCACGATCTCGACGTCGAGGTCCTCGGAGATGTTGCCCGCCAACTGTTCTCGTCGTAATTGAGCGGCCACGAACTGCTGCACGACGGACAGCAGGAGGCCGTCGTCGCCGATCATCGATTCGATGAGCATGCTGGACTCGGAGTCGGCCATCCCGCTGATCAGGGGATTGCTCGCGACAGCCCGTAGCGATCCGACGAAACCGACGACCACGCGCTCGGCGACCGTCTGCGCGGCGGGGATGTCGGCACGGAACTGGTCGAAGTACCGCCGGAACTCGCGCAGCACCACCTCGTCGACCAGGGCGTCCTTGGTCGCGAACTTCCGGTAGAGGGTCACTCGCGTGACGCCCGCGTTCTTCGCGACCTTCTCCATCGGGGTCCGCTGGATGCCGAGGCGGCAGAAGAGGTCGAACGCGGCGTCGAGAAGGCGTTCGGCCGTCGGATCGGACTCGGTGTCGGTGGGGTTCACAGACCCGAGGAACGCGCGGTGGATCACCGAACTCGACGACGAACCGACCGGCATCATGCCCGGATCCTGGATGTCCGCAGCGGACGACGGCATCGGCGATTCCCTTCGGTGTGGCGATCGATCTGCCCGGATAAATGATCGCAAATCCGAGAATGTCGGTGTGTCCTGAGTCACTCGATGTTATCAAGGATACAAGGTTACGAGGATTGTCACATTGATACATCGGACTGGACGGGACGGGGCCATGCAGGATCTGAACAGGCGCAAGCTACTCAAGGCAGGAGGGGTGGTCGGAGCGGCCGGGGCGGTGGCCGCGGTGGCCCCGGCGACCCCGTGGACGTGGTCGCCGGCGAACTCGCTACCGGGCCGCGGTGCGGGCGCCGACCCGCGCACCCTCTGGGACGACGAGGCCGACCCGGTGATCGCGAAGGTCATCGACAGCGGTCAGGCGCCGAAGGTCAACAAACTGCTGCGGACCTGGCACAAGAACTCGCAGCCGCTGCCGGCCGGGCTGCCGTCGGAGCTGCGCGACTTCATGGAGCACGCACGGCAGCTGCCGTCGTGGACCGACCAGTCCAAGCTTGCCGCCGCGGTGAGGTTCAACCAGAAGCGCGGCACGTACCTCGGCATCATCTACGGCTTCGCGAGCGGAATGATGAGCACCCTCATCCCCAAGGAGGCGCGGGCGGTCTACTACTCCAAGGGTGGTTGGGACCTCAAGGACCGCATCTCCAAGACCGCCAAACTCGGCTACGACATCGGCTCGCTCAACGCCTATCAACCCGGCGGCGAGATGGTCGTGACCTGCCTGAAGACCCGGATGGCACATGCCGGCGTCCGGCACCTCCTTCCGCAGTCGCCGCACTGGGTGCACTCCGCGTCGGAGGACGTGCCGATCAGTCAGGCCGACATCATGGTGACCTGGCACAGCCTGCCGACCACCGTGATGCGCAACTTCGAGAAATGGCAGGTGCCGATCGCCGCCGACGAGTCGGCGGGATTCCTGCATTCGTGGCAGATCACCGCTCACATGTTGGGCGTCAAGGACGAGTACATCCCGGCGTCGTGGAATGCTGCCGAATCCCAGGCGAAGCAGGTGCTCGACCCGATCCAGCATCCGACACCGGAGGGTCGCAAGCTCGCGGACATGCTGCTCGACCTCGGCATGAACCTGGACCTGACCCTGCTCTCGCGCGGAGTGCTCGGGGCCTTGACCCGATTCATGCTCGGCGACAAGGCTGCCGATGGGCTGAACATCCCACGTGAACCCGTGTGGACGCCCCTGCTGGAGACCGCCTGGACGCCCTACGTACTGGTCCGTGAAGGCCTGCTGAACGTCGGAATGCCGCGCGAGGCGTACTGGATGATCGACGAATTCCTCCGCCAGTTCGTCCTTTTCTACATGTCGGAACTGCGGATGCCGATCAACATCGAGATCCCGGTGTTCAACAACCCCAAGTACCGGTGACCGGCCGTCGATCCTCCTCGACCGCCGACGAGGCTATGAGGTTTCGGCTCCGACCGGTCGGTCCTGCTTCTTCTCGCGCTTCGGCAGCAGTGGGATGCGGGGCCGGGCGGTCAGCCATTTGCTGAACGGCAGGCGGAGCAGGAGGTCGACGACGATCAGCGAGCTGGTGAGAACGACCGCGATGAGGATCAGCGACCGCAGGATTGCCGAGTGGGGGAACCACTCGAACAGTCCGCTGAGGAAGCCGACGCGTCCGAGGACGTCGAGGATGAGCGGGTGCACGGCGAAGACGCCGAACGCACGCAGTGTCGCCTGCGAGACGAATTTGGCTGCGGCCGGCCGGCCCGCCGCGCGGCGGTCGTCCCAGACGAGACCGATGAGCCACAGCAACACGAACCCACCCACGAGCCACGGCAGCGACACCGGGTTCCAGGCGGTGTTCGCCTTCCACGGCACGTTGCCCGGCGAGGTCGCCAGCAGGTAACCGGCGACGGTGAACGCCGCGCATCCGGCGGCGACCAGGACCACGGTCGCCATGTGTTCGCGCAGCCACTTGTCCACGGCCTGCTGGTGCTGCGCCGCGACCACACCCATGGCGACGAACAGCGCGTACATCGGCAGCGTCTTCCACAGATGGTGGTAGGTGACGTCCCAGGCGGCACCCGAGGGTCGCGGCAGGTACTGGTAGACGACGAACATCGTGATCTGGATGAGCGCGCCACCGGACAACAGGAGCCACGGTCGGTTGCGTCCGCGTTCGAAGATCCACGAGATGAGCGGGAAGAACAGGTAGATCTGCATCGAGATCAGCAGGAAGTACAGCTGGTACTTGCCCTCACCGACGAGCAGGTCGTGTGCGAGCCCGGAGAACCACTCGCCGACCGGCGGGAACGGGTTGTCCCGGATGACGATGTGATCGGTGATCGCGTAGATGACGGTCCAGGCCAGGTACGGCCCGATCACCAAACCGAAGCGGCGGCGCCAGAACTGCACCGGGGACATCTCGCGGCCCTGCATGCTCAGCACGAGGACGTAGAGCGTCACCGCGACGAATCCGTAGCGGGTGAGGTGGCACAGGGTGCCGACCAGGTTGGCGCCGCGGACCTCGTCGGGCCCGCCGTTGATCGCGTTCACGCTGTGCGCGACCACCACGAAGGTGAACAAGAACACGCGCACGAAGTCTGCGGTGTGGGCGCGAGAGCGCGCTTTCTCGACCGGGGTGACGGCCGGGGTCGTCGTGGACGGTGTCGCCGGCTTCACGCCGGTCGACAGGTCCGAGTCCGCAGACGTGCTGGTCTCGGTGTCGGCGGTGCGCGCCGAGCTCGCTGCGTGCACCAACGCAAAGACCTCCCCCGGTTGACCAAACTGTTACCTGAACGAAGTGTACGGGCCGAATCTGGCAGGAACCTCAACGCCGGGGTGTCCTCAGTGACGACAATCACAGCCGGAATTGCCCGGTTCACCGTCATCGGCGAGGCTACCGGACGGCAGAGCGTGCGGCAGATCGGCGGAGTTTGAGGGTGCGCAGGGCCGGCGTCGGCGGAGGAAGTTCTCCATCCTCAAGATCTGAGGAGGGGGCTCAGAACGCTGGGGTTGCTGCCGTAGACTTGCCGCGTCGCCCGTACGGGCGCCCGCCTTCGTAGCTCAGGGGATAGAGCAACCCTCTCCTAAAGGGTAGGTCGTAGGTTCGAATCCTACCGAGGGCACCAGACACAGCGGGGCACCAAACAGCCGTTCTCACACCGCAGCGGACTTCGCGAACCGCCGTCGGTACACGAGGGGCGATACCCCGACGGATGCCGCGAAGTGGTGCCGGAGCAGCGTCGCCGAGGTGAATCCGACCAGTCGCGCGACCTCCTCGACCGGCGCATCCGTCGATTCCAGCAGGTTCTTGGCGGCCAGTACGCGCTGTTCGGTGAGCCATCTCCGTGGTGACACCCCGACCTCGTCGACGAACCGCCGCGCGAACGTCCGGCCGGACATGTGCATCCGTTCCGCCATGTCATCGACGCTGATGTCGCGGTCGAGGTGTTCGAACAGCCAGCTGAGCAGCGCACCGAATCCCTCGTCGGAACACGCGGGCATCGGGGCGTCGACGAACTGTCGCTGACCGCCGTCGCGGTGGGGTGAGACGACCATGCGACGGGCGATTCGGTTCGCGACCCCCGGGCCCCACGCCTCGCGGACGAGATGCAGTGACGCGTCGATCCCGGCTGCCGTACCGGCGCTGGTGGTGATGGGGCCGTCGTCGACGAAGAGGACGTCGGTGTCGACCTTGGCCTTCGGGAACTGTCGTGCCAGCTCCTCGCCGAAGCGCCAGTGTGTGGTGCAGCGTCGGCCGTCGAGCAGGCCTGCCGCGCCGGCGACGAAGGCGCCCGAACACACCGTGAGGACGCGGCCGCCGTTGTCGACCACCGCGCGCACGGTGTCGAGGATCTCCTCGGGATAGTCGCCGTCGACCTTTCCGCCGGGGATGGCGACGAGGTCGACGTCGCGGCACTCGTCGAGGGAATGCGACACCTGGATCGACACGCCGTTGCCGACCGGTAGCGGCACGGACGGGTCGGGGGAGGCGACGCGGAAGTCGAAACCGGGGACGCCGTCGTCGGTCCGGTCGAGGCCGAACACTTCGTGGACCACGCCGAACTCGAACATCGCGACGTTGCCGTGGAGCAGAACCCCGACCGTTTTCAGCATGACGCCAGTATGGCAGAAGATTTGCGGACATTGACTTTCGTGCCACTGTTGGCGGTAATCGGTCGGACGGAAAATTACTGCCATGATCATCGCGCTCATCGTTCTCGCCGTCGTGGCCGTTCTGGCCGTCGCCGCGCTCGTCTACTTCACCCGCCGCACGCCTGCCGGCGCTCGTACTCCGCTCCAGCGTTTCGTCGACTGGTTGACCCGCGATCCGAGACGCCCGTATGGGCCCGACACCGACCGGGTCGCGGTCGAGCTGAGCATCCTCACGCGCCGCTACGACAGACTCGTGTAGAGAGGGGCTGCGATACCGTAGCGGGCGTGAGCTCCCAGACCGTTCTCGTCACCGGCGCGACCAGCGGCATCGGCGCCGAAGTCGCCCGACAGTTCGTGGCGCGCGGCCATCGGGTCTACGGCACCACCCGGAACCCGGATGCCGTGCGCAGGCCCCTCCCCGGTGTCACCTATGTCCGCCTCGACAATGCCGACTACGACTCCGCCACCGCCTGCGCCGACCTCGTCGGTCCGGTCGACATCCTGGTCAACAACGCCGGCGAATCCCAGGCCGGCGCCCTTGAGGACACGTCGATGCAGGCTATCGAGGATCTGTTCCGCGTCAACGTGTTCGGGCCGGTCGCCCTCACCAAGGCGGTCCTCCCGGGAATGCGTGAGCGGCGTCGGGGAACGGTCGTCATGGTCGGCTCGATGCTGTCGAGCTTCCCGGTCGCGTTCCGGTCCAACTACGCGGCGACGAAATCCGCGCTGAAGGCCTTCGCGCTGGCGACGCGTCGGGAGGTGGCGCCGTACGGGATCCGCATGATCTCGGTTGAACCGGGCACCATCGCGACCGGCATCGGTGACCGCCGGTCCATCCACATCGGCGAGAACTCGCCGTACCGCGCTGAGTACGAGACCCTCGCCGCGGCCACCCGCCGCAACGAGGACGCCGGGATCAGCGCGGAGGACATGGCCACCCAGATCGTCGACGCCGCGCTTGCCGAACACCCGAAACCGTTCTACGCCAGAGGTAACCAGGCGGGCATCGTGTTCTTCCTGCGCCGACTCGCGCCCCGTCAACTGATCCTGGACATGACCGCACGCAAGCACGGGCTGCCCAAGGTGAGGATCTGACCGTGCGAATTACGCTGCGGGTCATCGGGATCGGGCCCGGCGGCCCACGCCAGGTCACCCTGCAGGCCATCGACGCCATGGCCGAGGTCGACGCCTTCCTCGCGCTCGAGAAGGGAACGGCGAAGAGTGGACTGCTCGACGCCCGCCGAGTGATCCTCGACGCGCATGCCCGCGAGGGGTATTCGCTCGTCGAGATCCCCGACCCGCCGCGCGACCGTGCGCCCGCCGACTACGACGCCGAGGTCCGGCGCTGGCACGCCGCACGTGCGGACCTGATCGCCGCCGCACTGCGCGACGAGGTCGGCGACGGCGGGGTGGCGGCCTTCCTCGTCTGGGGTGATCCCGCCCTGTACGACAGCACGCTGCGCATCGTCGACGACCTCGCCGCACGCGACGACCTCGAGCTCACGGTCGAGGTGATCCCCGGGGTGACCAGCGCCAGTGCGCTCACCGCCGCGCACGGCATCGTCGCCAACCGCGTCGGCGAACCGATCCACATCACAACCGGTCGCCGCCTCGCCGACACCCCTGCCGGTGCCGACGCCAACCAGATCGTGATGCTCGACGGCGATCTCGCCTTCCGCCACACCGCCCACCCCGACGACCACATCTGGTGGGGCGCCTACGTCGGCACCGACGACGAGATCCTCATCAGCGGCCGGGTCGGCGACGTGACGGAGCAGATCGTCGAAGCCAGGGCCGAAGCTCGCGAACGGATCGGGTGGATCATGGACATCTACTTGCTGCGCAAGGCCTCCCGCACGGCATAGCCGCTGAACTGAAGTCGCGTGCGACTTCGATCCGGCCAAACTGTCTGCCCCGCAACGCGTTCCTCCCAGGCCCTGTGGATGAGGATCCGTGTTTGTCGGTGGGGTGATCTAGATTGGTTGGTAACAGATCCGGCCATCCAGGTTGGGCTGTAGACGTTGTGGGGGCAGCGTGGGCATGTGGACCGATCTTCCGGGCGGGTTCCTCGCCGGGGTCGATCCTGCCCACCCCGAATCATTCTCTACCGCAACCCATATGGAACGTTTGCGGGCGATCCGGCACGGCGAGTCCTATCTGGCGTGGTGCCGGTATGAGTCGATCGTCACCGTCTACGACCAACTCGTCATCCACACCGGTGGCGGGTTCTTCATCGACCGGTACACCGAGATGGTCACCCGGGTGTGCCGC
>NZ_JSYC01000026.1:0-22928 GCF_054823965.1 Gordonia sp. GN26
GGCTCGTCGCAAGCTCCTCGCCTACTCAACGAGCGGGACCTAGAACTCCTCGTCGACGTCCGAGTCGCGGGCGGCTCGTTCGCCGCGGTCCAGGGAGGCGAGGTCGGCGAGGTCCGCGTCGTCGAGGACGAAGTCGAAGAGGTCGGCGTTCTCGAGCTGGCGGCCGGCGTGCGAGGACTTCGGCACCACGCTGATGCCCTGCTGCACCGCCCACCGCAGCGCGATCTGCGTCGGCGACTTGCCGTACTTACGGGCGATCCGCAGGATCACCGGGTCGCCCAGGACGCCTTCCTTGCGGCCGGTCGGATGCCAAGCCTGCGCGTGAATCCCGTTCTCCGCCATGAATTCGCGGAGCTCGGTCCGTGGCAGCGCCGGTGAGCACTGGATCTGGTTGAGCACCGGCCAGCGTCCGGTCTCGTCGAAGAGTGTCTGGAGCTGGTGCTGTTTGAAGTTCGAGACTCCGGGAGTACGCACGTAGCCCTCGTCGGCCAGGGTGAGCAACGCCTTCCATGAGTCGACCGTGCGTCCGAGACTCGGGCACGGCCAATGGATCAGGTAGACGTCGATGTAGCCGACACCGAGCCGCCGCGCACTCTCCTTGGCCGCGTTGATCGCCTCGTCGAACCCCTGGTCGCCGCCGCTGAGCTTGGTCTGGATGATGACCTCGTCACGAGCGATGCCCGAACCGTGCACGCCCATGCCGACACTGAGCTCGTTGCTGTATCGGGGAGCGGTGTCGAGGAGTCGGTATCCCGCCTTGAGTGCGGCGCTGACCGCGCCGATGCACGGCCGGCCGAGCATGTTGTAGGTCCCGAGTCCCACGAGAGGAATCGACTGACCGTTGCTGAGCTCGACCGAGGGGATGTCCACACGTCAAGGATAGGTCGGCGGTGACCCCCGTTCGCTCCGCCGAGACCAAACTGGAAACCGGCAGCGGCACGGAAACCGCTCGGGTACGGCACGAATAGTCGCCGCCCCGAGGTGTACGAGGCGCATAAGTGCCTTTACTGTTCTGAACATGTCTGCCCTCACGTCCAGATCACCGGTGTCGCGCACCACGCGAACACTCGTCTCCGTCATCACCGGCCTCGGCATGGTTCTGCTCGCACTCGGATCGACCGCGCCGGCACACGCGGATGACACGGTCTCCGTCGGCATCCCGAACTGGTCCGGTCTGGATGTCACCGAGTACTCCGGCCCGATCCCGGCCAAGGCGGGGACCCTCATCGCCAAGGTTCCGCTCGCCGACGAGCTCAACCTCCCCGCGGCCGGTGACGCGTACCGCATCCAGTACTCGTCGCTGAACCAGCACGGCAAGATGGCGACGGGCACCGGTGCGGTGTTCCTGCCCAAGGGCAAGGCCCCGGCCGGTGGCTGGCCGATCATCTCGTGGGCGCACGGCACCGTCGGCATGAACGACGACTGCACGCCGTCGGCGTTCCCGCGCAGTGAGCGCGACCAGAAGTACCTGGGCCACTGGCTCCAGCAGGGTTACGCCGTCGTCGCCGCCGACTACGTCGGTCTGGGCACCCCGGGCCTGATGGCCTACCTGAACGGCGTCACCGCGGCGCACGCGATCGTCGACATCGTCGTCGCGTCGCATCAGATGGATCTGCCGTTCGCCAAGCGCTGGGCGATCATCGGTCAGTCGCAGGGCGCGGCAGCCGCGCTGAACGGTGCTCGTTACGCCACCGAGTTCAGCCGTGGATCGGGTCTGGACTACCGCGGCGTCGTCGCCACCGGCATCCCGGCCAACCTCGAGTACCTGTACCAGAACCTGGGACCGGTCGTCCCGCCGGTGAACCTGCCGGGCGGCCTGAACGCCTACACCGCCTACATCCTGGCCGGGTTCAACGACACCCGTCCGGACATGAACATCACCAAGGTCATGACGCCGAAGGGCATCGCACGCCTGGCTGAGGGTCGCACCACCTGCTACCCGATCCTCAAGAAGTCCCTCGCCGGTGACGACGTTCGGACCTGGTTCCGCGCACCGCTGATGTCGATCCCGGGTCTGAGCCCGGCGCTGCACAAGTACATGGCGACGCCGTACAAGGGTTACGACCGCCCGATCTTCCTGGGCCAGGGCCTGCGTGACGTCGATGTGCCGGCACCGTCGGCGCTGTCGCTCTACGCACAGATGAAGGCCAACAACCAGCCCGTCGAGCTGTTCGTCTACCCCGAGGACGACCACTCCAGTGCGGTTCTGGCCTCGATGAAGGACTCCACCCCGTTCGTGGCCCGCATCCTGCGCTGACCCGAGAATTGCAGGACGCCTCTGCGGTGTCCGTCGATCTGAGACCCTTTATTCGATGGGCACAGGATCGACGGGCACCGCAGTTGCTTCTTACGACGACGTCATCATCGGCGCCGGACACAACGGCCTGACCGCTGCCGCCTATCTCGCGCGCGCCGGCCGCCGGGTCCTCGTCCTGGAGAAGGCGGATCACGTCGGCGGGGCAACTGTCTCGGCGATGCCCTTCCCCGGTCTCGCGGCCCAGCTGTCGCGGTTCTCGTATCTGGTCTCGCTGATGCCCCGCGAGATCATCGCCGACCTCGACCTCGACATCTCGCTGATCCGACGCCGCTACTCGTCGTACACACCGCTGCCGTCGGACCCCACGCGCGGCATCCTCATCGACACCCGGGACGACGACGCGACCGCGGAATCCTTCCGCCGGGTGATCCGCGCCGATCGCGTCGGGGCCGACGCCGTCGGCTACTCCAACGCCGCCTTCACTGCGTGGCAGTCGTTCTACCGCCGCGTCGGCACCATCGCCCGGCGCGTCTTCCCGACCCTCACCGAGCCCCTGCGCACCGCCGCCGACATGCACGAACTCGCGGTCGGCACCGACACCTCCGACGCCGAGCTGTGGGAGGCGCTCACCACGCTGCCGCTCGGCACGCTGCTCGGCCAGTACTTCGATCACGACCTGCTGCGCGGTATCGCCGCCACCGACGGCCTGATCGGCACGTTCGCCGACCTCGACGACCCGTCGCTGCGGCAGAACATCTGCTTCCTCTACCACGTGATCGGCGGCGGGACCGGCGACTGGGACGTCCCGGTCGGCGGCATGGGGGCGGTCTCGGGCGCGCTGTACCAGGCCGCGACGTCGGCGGGCGCCGAGATCTGCACGGGGGTCACCGTGTCCGGCGTCGACCCCGCCGACGGAACCGTCGAATACTCCGACCGCGCCCACGGCACACGCACCGTCCGCGGTTCGATGCTCTACGCCGCCTGCGCTCCACAGGTCCTCAACACGCTGCTCGACGAGCCGATCGCATGCGAGGCGCACCCCCGGGGTTCGCAGCTGAAGATCAACCTCCTCCTCGACCGTCTCCCCCGGTTGCGCGACGAATCGGTGTCACCGGAGGCGGCGTTCGCAGGCACCTTCCACATCAACGAGACCGCGAGCCAGCTCCACGAGGCCTGGCGGCAGGCCGCGCGCGGTGAGGTCCCGGAACTGCCGCCGTGCGAGATCTACTGCCACACCCTCTCCGACCGGTCCATCCTCGGACCCGAACTCGACGGCAAACACACGCTCACACTGTTCGGGCTGCACATGCCGCCCGACGTCTTCGACGAGCCGGGCGCCGTCGAGCACGCGGTGGGCGCGACCTTCGCCTCGCTGAACATGCTCCTGGCCGAGCCGATCCAGAACGTCATCGCCCACGATCTCGACGGCCGCCCGTGTATCGAGACGAAGACGCCGCAGGACCTCGAAGAGGTGCTCGGGCTGCCCGGCGGCAACATCTTCCACCAGTCGCTGCGATGGCCCTGGGCCGAGACGGCGACAGAGGTCGGCACCTGGGGTGTGGAGACCCGCCACCCACGACTGCTGCTCTGTGGCGCCGGCGCACGACGCGGCGGAGGCGTGAGCGGTATCCCGGGCCGTAACGCGGCGGCCGCGGTGCTGGGACGCGCCGAACTCGGCGTGCTGCGGTAGCCCGACACCACGGCACCGGGAACGTGCGACGCCTGTCGCAGGTCGTCTCTCATCGTCGGCCCACGGCGGCCGAGTACTCTCTTCACCGATGTCTACTGAAGAGTTGTTGCCGATCACGACCCGCAAGCTGGTGGGTTGGTCTCGCACCACCCCGATCGAGGGTCACGTGCTGTCCACGCCGTATCCCGAGGTCATCGCCGAGGCGGTCGCCCGCGTCGCCGACGACAACGCGGACAAGCCGGACTACCTCAAGCGCGGTGTCATCGCCCGCGGTCTCGGCCGTTCGTACAACGAGTCCGGCCAGAACAGCGGCGGTCTCACGATCGACATGACCCCGCTGACCAGGATCTACGCCATCGACTCCGAGACCGCGACGGTCGACCTCGACGCCGGCGTCTCCCTCGACACCCTCATGCAGGCCGCGCTCCCGCACGGCCTCTGGGTGCCGGTGCTCCCGGGTACGCGTCAGGTCACCGTGGGTGGCGCGATCGCGCACGACATCCACGGCAAGAACCACCACAGCCAGGGCAGCTTCGGCAACCACGTCGTCGAGATGCAGCTCCTCGTGGCCGACGGTCGCATCCTGACGCTCACCCCGGACGGCTCCGGCGACGACCCGAACGGCGAACTGTTCTGGGCGACGGTCGGCGGCATCGGCCTCACCGGCATCGTGCTGCGCGCGAAGATCCAGATGAAGCGCACCGAGAGCGCCTACTTCATCGCCGACACCGCGCGCACCGGGTCGCTGCAGGAGACGCTCGACCTGCACCTGCAGGACGGTTTCGAGGACGGCTACGAGTACGCCTCGGGCTGGTTCGACACCATCAGCGCACCGCCGAAACTCGGCCGCGGCACCTTCTCGCGCGGCAACCTCGCGCGCGTCGACGAGCTGCCGGAGAAGTACCGCGACAACCCGCTGTCGTTCAACAACAAGCCGCTCGTGCGGTTCCCCGACGTCTTCCCGCGCGGGCTGGCCAACAAGCTCAGCTTCTCGGCGGTCGGCGAGGCGTACTACCGGATCGGCCCGCCCAGCGAGGGCAAGGTCAAGAATCTGGCGCAGTTCTACCACATGCTCGACGTGTTCGGTGACTGGAACAACGCCTACGGTCGCGGCGGGGGATTCTGCCAGTACCAGTTCATCGTGCCCACCGGCAACGAGGCCGAGTTCACCAACCTCATCGAGCACATCCAGGCATCGGGGCACGTCAGCTTCCTCAACGTGATCAAGCTGTTCGGCGACGGCAACAAGGCGCCGCTCAGCTTCCCGTTCAAGGGCTGGAACGTCTGCCTCGACTTCCCGGTCAAGGCCGGGCTCGCCGAGTTCCTCAACGATCTCGACCGCCGGGTGATGGGCATGGGCGGACGCCTCTACACCGCGAAGGACTCGCGGACCTCGGCGGCGAACTTCCACGCGATGTACCCGCGCATCGACGAGTGGATCGCCACGCGTCGTCGGATCGACCCCAACCGGGTGTTCATGTCCGACATGGGCCGTCGACTCGAACTCGCCTGACCCACAACCGGTTCCGACCTCCATACCACCTCTGCGGCCCACCGGGCGCAGACCACCGAAAGCGAGAAGACCCACGATGATGAACGCCGTCGGCGTCCCACAGTCCATCCTGGTCCTGGGCGGGAGCTCGGAGATCGGGCTCGCCATCACCGCCGAGTATCTGAGCAAGGGTCCGGCCCGGGTCATCCTCGCCGCCCTGCCGGGTGACCCGTCCGTCGAGGCCGCGGTCGAGAAGGCCAAGACGGCCGGCGCCACCGAGGTCAGCGTCATCGATTTCGACGCCCGCGCCACCGACACCCACCGCGACGTGATCGAGAAGGCCTTCGCCGACGGTGACGTCGACGTGGCGATCGTCGCCTTCGGCATCCAGGGCGACGACGAGCAGGCGTGGCAGGACCACGGCCTCGCGGTCGCCGAAGCCCAGATCAACTACACGGCAGCGGTTTCCGTCGGTGTTCTGCTCGGCGAGAAGATGCGCGCCCAGGGCCACGGCCAGATCATCGCGATGAGCTCGGTCGCCGGTGAGCGCGTCCGTCGCAGCAACTTCGTCTACGGCTCCACCAAGGCCGGCCTCGACGGTTTCTACCTCGGGCTCGGCGAGGCGTTGCGGCCCTTCGGTCCTCGCGTCCTCGTGATCCGTCCGGGTCAGGTCCGCACGCGACTGTCGGCGCACGTCAAGGAGGCGCCGCTGACCGTCGAGAAGGAAGACGTGGGTCGCCTTGCGGTCGCCGCGGCCACCAAGGGCAAGGAAATCGTCTGGGTCCCCGGGCCTTTCCGCTACATCATGATGGTTCTGCGCCACATCCCGCGCCCGATCTTCCGTAAGCTGCCCGTCTAGCAGCCCTCGACGCCGACTGCGATTGCGAGCGATGACGACTTCCGTGAGCGCCGACCGCCAGGACCCCACGACCGCGCCTCGGGAAGCAGACCCCGGTCCGACCACGGCAGCACGCCTGGGTCGGACGGCGCTGCTCCTGCTGACGGCGGTGGTGGTCGGTGCGGTGGTGTCGATCGTCGGTCTCAAGGCGATCGAAACCGTCAACTGGCCGGCCTTCAACTCGTCGAACGTCACCCGGTCGCTGACGACCGCCGGCCAGGTCCTCGCGATCGCGGTGCTGGTGGTCGTCGCGCTGCTGTACCGCTACGGCAGGGCTCGGGTGTTCATCCCGTTCCTGTCGGCGGCGGCGATGTCGGCGTTCGTGACGGTCACCATCGGAATGCCCCTGGGGGCAACGCGTCTCTATCTGTTCGGCCTGTCGGTCGACCAGGAGTTCCGCACCGAGTACCTGACGCGGATGACGTCGAGTCCTCGGCTCGCGGACATGACCTACCCCGACCTGCCGCCGTACTACCCGGCCGGCTGGTTCTGGTGGGGCGGCCGGTTCGCGAATCTGCTCGGCCAGCCCGGGTGGGAGGCCTACAAGCCCTGGGCGATCGTGTCGATGGCGGTGGCCGCGGCACTCGGCGTCATCCTGTTCAATCGGATGTTCGGTGCGGATCGTGGTGTGGCGCTGGGACTCGCGGTGACCACGATGGCGCTGCTGTACGCGTCGCCGGAGCCGTATGCCGCGATCCTCGTGATCGTCGGTGTACCGATGATGATCGTCCTCACCTACGCGCTGCGAGGTCGCACGCGTGCCGCCGACGGCCCGGCCGGACCGCTGCGCGGTGCGACGAGTTGGCCTGCGGTGATCGCCGCCGGTGTGTTCCTGGGCATCTCGGCCGCGACGTACACCCTCTACACCGGGCTCTTCGCACTCACGGCGATCGTGTTGGCGTGCTACTTCATCCTCCTGGGCTGGCTGGCCGCGGGGAACAAGTCGACCCCGCACGAGGCCGTTCGCGCGCACCGTCGCGAGATCGTGGTCGCCGTCGTCGGCCGTCTCGTCTCGGTGGGTGTGATCGCCGGAGCGATCGCGCTGCTGGTCTGGGCGCCGTATCTGCTCAAGCGCCTGTCCAGCGCTCCGGCGAGCGGAGGGACCGCCGAGCACTACCTCCCTGAACGTGGAGCGGTGTTCCCGCTGCCCATGTTCGGCGTCAACCTCGTCGGCGCGATCACGCTGATCGGCCTGCTGTGGATCCTGCTGCGCTTCCGGACGCGCACGGTCGCGGTGGCCATGGGCGCCACCGTGATCACGGTGTACCTCTTCTGCCTGCTGTCGATGCTGATGACCGCGATGGGCACCACCCTGCTGTCCTTCCGGCTCGAACCGATCCTCGTGTGCGCGCTCGCCGCGGCCGGTGTCTTCGGCGTCGTCGACATCGGGCACTGGGCCGTGGGCAGGTTCGGCGACGTCCGCGTCGTCGTGGGCGCGGTGGCCGTGCTCGCCGCGATCGCAGCGGCACAGAGCATCCCCGGCCATCTCGGTACGGAGATCACCACGGCGTACACCGACACCGACGGTTACGGAAAGCGTGCGGACGAACGTCCGGCCGGCGCCGAGTCGTACTTCGCCGAGATCGACGAACTCATCGGCGAGCAGACCGGCCGACCGCCGACCGAGAACGTCGTCCTCACCGCCGATTTCGGGTTCCTGTCGATCTACCCGTACTGGGGCTTCCAGGGACTGACCTCCCACTACGCCAACCCGCTGGCCGAGTTCGACAAGCGCGCCGCCGCCATCGCACGGTGGGCGAAGTCCGACGACGCCGATCAGTTGGTCCGGCACCTCGACGAGTCACCGTGGAAGGCGCCCAACGTCTTCCTGTTCCGGTACAGCGCCGACGGTTACACGCTGCGCCTGGCCGAGGACGTCTACCCCAACGACCCGAATGTGAAGCGCTACACCGTCACCTTCGATCCCACGGTCTTCGACGACCCGCGATTCGAGGTCACCGAAGTGGGACCGTTCGTCCTCGTCGTCCGAAAGTGACCGATGCGATCACCCCTCCGCACCACCCGGCCGATGGAGATCACGCGCATCGACGGTGACTCGTCGACAACGCATTTCGTCCAAACCGACGTCGTGAACTGGGTGCTGCTGGAGGAGGACGGTGAGCTCACGCTCATCGACGGCGGCTATCCCGGGCAGGCCGGGCAGGTCGTCGAGTCGATCAACCGGATCGGCCGACGCCCCGAGGACATCCGCGGCGCGCTCCTCACCCACGCGCACGTCGATCATCTCGGCGGGCTCGCGAAGTTGCAGTCGCGGTACGGATTCCCGGTCCACATGGATCCCGTCGAGGTCGATCACGCCCTGCGTCACCATCTCCAGCAGGCCAACGCGCTGGACCTCGCCCCGCTGGCCGGCACTCGACGCCTGTGGTCGTGGCTCGCGAAGACGATGCCCCTGGGCGTGTTGAGCCGCGCCGGACTGTCTGCGGCAACGGCGTTCCCGGAGACCCTCGACCTGCCGGGTTCACCGGTGCCGGTGGCCAGCCACGGGCACACCGACGGGCACAGCGCCTTTCTGGTGGCCGACGGCGAGGCGCTGGTCTCCGGCGATGCCCTGGTCAGCGGTCACGCGGTGTCTGCGATCACCGGACCACAGTGCATCCCGTCGCCGTTCCAGCACGACGAGGCCACCGCACGACGCAGCGTCGAACGGTTCACCGGACTCGACGCCGACCTGCTGCTGGCCGGACACGGACCGTTGTACCGGGGCGGTGTCGCGGACGCCGCGCGCCGAGCACTCGAGGTCTCCTGACCGGTCAGGTCCGGAGCTCTTCGGTGCCGTCGAGCGGGTTGAGCACGGAGTCGAGGAAACGTTGCGTCCGTTCATGTGTCGGGTTGGTGAACAGATCCTCGGGCGGAGCGAGCTCGACGACCTTGCCTCCGTCACAGAACGCCACCCGGTCCGAAATCAGTCGCGCAAACCTCATCTCATGGGTGACCAAGAGCATCGTCGTGTTCGATGACCGCGCGACATCAGCGATGACGCGCAGGACATCACCCACGAGTTCAGGGTCCAGCGCGGACGTGGGCTCGTCGAAGAGCATGACATCGGGATCCATCGCGAGCGCCCGCGCGATGGCGACACGTTGCTGTTGGCCACCCGACAGCTGAGACGGATAGCGGTCAGCCTTGTCGGCCAGACCGACCATCTCGAGGAGCTCGATCGCCCGCTGGCGAGCGGCATCCTTCTGCGTCTTGCGCGTGTACAGCAGGCCCGCAGCGACATTCCGCCACACCGTCATGTGAGGGAACAGGTTGAAGTGCTGGAACACGAACCCCATGCGGCGTCGTGCCCGGTGCAAGTGGGACTCCTCGGACTTCCCTGGCTCGTCCCACACCAGCTCGCCATCGAGCAGGATCTGCCCAGACGTCGGCCGCTCCAGTCCCATGAGCAGGCGCAGGATGGTGGTCTTACCGGAGCCACTCGGCCCGATGATGGCGAGCTTTTCCCCGGTGTCGACCTTCAGGTCGAGACCGTTGAGTACCGAGACCTCGCCAAAGCTCTTGTGAACATTCTGAAACTCGATCATGGTGAGATTCCTCGTTAGACGGACTTGACCAAGGCCGGGCGGCCCTGCGAGAACCGGCGCTCGAGTCCGCGGACGATGAGGCTCGAGCCGTAACTGATGACCAGGTAGAGGAAAGCCGCGGTGAGGAGCGGTTCCGTGTAGATGTAGGTGGTCGTGCCGATGTCCTGGGCAACCCACATCAGCTCTTGCACCGTGATCGCCGACAAGAGGGCGGTCTCCTTGAACATCTGGATCACTGTGTTGCCCAGTGACGGGATCACTTTCGGAACCGCCTGCGGCAGGATCACGTGCGCCCACGTCTTGGGTGTCGAGAAGTCCAGCGCGTGGGCAGCTTCCCACTGCCCCTTGCCGATGGAATTGATCCCCGCACGGTAGATCTCGCCGGTGTAGGTGCTGTAATGCAGGCCGATCGCGACGATCCCGACAGTCAGCGCCGAGAGTGTCACCCCCATCGTCGGCATGACGAGGAAGAAGAAGTACAACTGCACCAGCAGCGGCGTGCGACGGATGAACTCCGTGAAACCAGCGATACCTACCGAGAGGGGCTTGATCGGACTCCGGCGCCCGATCGCCCATATCAAGCCCAGAACCAGGGCGACCAGCGAGCCGCCGAGGGTCGCGAGGACCGTCACCTTCAGACCGTCCAGAAGTGCCGGGAGGATCTCCCAGACGAATGCCCAATCCCACTCCACGTCTACACACCTACCTTTGCGGTATCGCTGTCAGTGCTGCGGACGACGACGTCGAGTCCACGGCGCACCCGACGCTCGGCGAGATTGATCCCCCATGCGATCACCGACGAGAGCACGAAGTAGATGACGAGCAGTGCGACCAGGACCTTCGCGGTTTCTCCTGTGGCGCTCCGGATCATCTCGCCCTGAAAGGTGAGGTCGGCGAGGGTGATCAGTGAGACCAGAGAACTGGCCTTCAGCAGATCGATCATCAGATTGCCCGCCGGACGCAGGATGATGACCATCGCATGCGGGAGGATCACATGCCGGAGCTGTTGCAGGCGGGGCATGTCGAGAGCCGTGGCGGCCTCTCGCTGCCCCGCCGGCACCGCCGCGAGACCAGAGCGGACGATCTCCGCCCCGTAACTGCCGCCGTTGAGCCCGAGCGCCAGAATGCCTGCGACCATCGGCGACATCTCCAACCCGAACAGCGGCAGGACGAAGAACGCGACATACAGCTGCACCAGCGCAGACGTGCCGCGAAAGACCTCGATGAATATGGTCGCCGCCGTTCGTACAACCCTGATTCCGGAGGTGCGACCGAGGCCTGCGATCAGCGCCACCGCCCCGGCCAGGACACAGGCACCCAGGGTGACCGTGACGGTCACCATCGTGCCGCGGGCGAGCAATTCCAGCTGGTCAAGGTTCATGCGATTCCTCCGAGTCGCCTACGAGATGCCCTGTCGGCGTACAGCTGTCGGCCTACTCAGAGCAGAGCTGCTCGGTGGTGGCCGTATACGGGCCCGGGACCGTACTCGCCGGCAGGCTCCACTGTTCGGCGATCGGACCGAAACCGCCCTCGCTGATCACTTCGGTCTG
Organism: Gordonia sp. GN26; assembly: GCF_054823965.1. Lineage (NCBI taxonomy): Bacteria > Bacillati > Actinomycetota > Actinomycetes > Mycobacteriales > Gordoniaceae > Gordonia > Gordonia sp. GN26. The sequence continues at coordinate 11,436 of NZ_JSYC01000026.1, forward strand.
CGCCGTCGTGAACGCATCGGCGAGATCGCCGGCGTCCTTCGCAAAGGCCACAGCAACCGAGTAGGTCTGGCGTCGCTCGGCTTCCTCGGCCGACACATCCGGGATGACGAGCCCCGAATATGCCGGCTTGGAAAGCAGGTACCCCAGGGTTGTGTTGTCGTAGGTGCCGACGGGGATTCGGCCCACCTTGACGGCATCGAGGAGCGTCGCAACGTCGTTGAAGTTCTTGATCTTCGAGGCAGGCACACCGTGGCTCTCGGCAAGCTTCCCGTTGAGCGTGCCCGAAACCACGCCGAGTTCGAGTCCCGCCTTCGCCACATCTTCAAATGTCCTGAGGTTCTGGGGGTTACCAGCCCGGACGACGAGGTCGTCGAGGGAGAAGTTCATGGTCGGTCCGGAGAAGCTGACTGCCCCGCACCGTTCCGGGGTGATCGTGAGCCCACCCGCCACGGCATCCACTCGTCCGGACTGAAGGCTGGGGATCATGGCACCGAAGTCCATGGGCACGGTCTCCACATTGCCGATGCCCATCTTCTTGAACACGAGCTGCGCCGCCTCGGGCACATAGCCGGTCGGCTTGGCATCAGCACCCGAGACCGGGAGTGCGTCCGCGACGGCGATCCGAACTGTGCCCGACGACTTCAGCTCATCGAGGGCCGATTCCTTGTCCGATGAGCCGCCACAACCCGACACCGTCAGGGCCACCGCACAGACGAGCGCGGCAGCTGCGGTGACACTCGAACGTCGTGATGCCAGTCGTCGTGCACGGCCAAGAGCCTTGTGGGACATGATGTTCCTCTTCTCGGAATGAAGTACCGGGTGGCGGCTTCGGAGCACGCAGAAGCGCGATGCCGCCCCGGGACCGGTTGGTTCGTCGCACGACGCTGTGCGTCGCTGGTCCGCCTGTAGTTCGGCCCAACGGGTGAGAAAGATAATACGTATGATGTGCGGGTCGTCAACCTGAACGGGATAATTTCCTGGCACCCAGCGGAACCCGGCCCCACCCCCTGTCCGGCAAGTGGCCGGGTTCGCGCGGTGGCCGGGCCTTGAACCTGCTGCGGCGCAACCAAGTCGCCACCACCGCCCCATGGCGGACAACCCCGCAGAGTGCGCTCTGAACGTGGTCGTTCATCTGTTGCGGCGCAACCCCGCTATAGATAGCATCATCATATGTATGTTGATTCAGACCACCTAGACGTGGTGGCCTTGAGTGATCGAACCGGTTACGGCGCGCCCATCGGGATCATGCTGATCGACGACATGGCGCCATTCATCCCGGGGAGCGTCGGCAACGCATCGACCTGGAATGCCCCTGTCCGCTATCGGCATCTCACCGGGCTGATCACCGAGGAGCTGCTGACCCTGACACCGTCGCAGGACCACACGGAGACCGTGATCCTGGCGGCTCGCGCTCTCGAAGCCGAAGGCGCGCAGGTGATCACAGCGAACTGTGGCTTCATGCTCCGTTATCAGCGGGCGGTCCAGGACGCCGTCCGCGTACCCGCCCCGTTGTCCAGTCTCCTGCTGGTGCCCATACTGCAAGCGATGCTCCCTCAGCACAACTCGCTGGGAGTCGTCACCGCGAGCAGCAAGACGATGACCCCAGAATTCTTGACCGACGCCGGATTACATCATGACGGTGAGCGTTTGGTCATTGCCGGCCTCGATGACGCCGCCGCGTTCAACGACGCGTTCGTCTCATGCACCGGTACCGCGGATATCCCGGCCATTCGCGCCGAGGTGGTCAGTGCATCGGAAAAGCTCGTGGCCGAGAATCCCAGCATCGGAGCCCTCCTCTTGGAATGCTCCGAACTGCCCGCCTACGCAGCCGCCGTACAGCGGGCCACCGGCCTTCCCGTCTTCGACTTCACCTCGCTGGTGGAGTTCTTCGTCAATGGATTGCACCGCAAGGGATTCAAGGGCTTCATCTGACGATGATCGATCCTCGATTCGTACTTCTCGGTACGGCGATCTCGATCATCGCGAGCCTCTTTCTCGCGCGCGCGGTTCTCGACGGCGGCATTCGACCTAACCGGGTCAGTTGGTTCCTCTGGGCCGTTGTACCGCTGATCGCCTTCTGCGCACAGATCGCTCAAGGGGTCGGGCTCTCTGCTCTGATGACGTTTTCGGTCACCATCGCACCGATGCTCGTCTTCGCGTGTTCATTTCTCAGTCCACACGCGTCGTGGCGGATCCGTCCATTCGACATCGTCTGCGGCGCGATCGCCGGTAGTGCGGTCGCCATGTGGCTCATCCTCGACGACCCGGACACAGCCATCCTGATGTCGATACTCGCCGACGCTGCCGCCGCTGTACCCACCCTGATCAAAGCATGGCGGTCACCCGAGACCGAAAGCGCCGCCTTCTACTTCGCCGCCGGAACAAACGGGATCATCACCGTTCTGACCCTCCAGTCGTGGACTTTCGCGGAGGCGGCCTTCCCCGTGTACATCGCCGTGGCCACGCCGAGCCTCGCGATTGTCGTCGCGATCCGCCGTCGTGTCGTTGATCCGCGACCCAACGATCCCGCAGCTGGACAACAGATCGCACGCACGCCACCCGAGCCGTCGGACGGGCCTAGATCGATCGTGTGACCACCAGATGTCATCAGGCTCGAACCCCGACCAGAAACGTGCCATGGTCGGTCCGCTTTGCGCAGACCTCCGCGAGGACATTGGAGATGGCCCGCACCGCAGTTCGTGGGTGTGGGCGATGCAGAGCCTCGTACACCCTGGCCGCCCGGATGCCCCTGACCGTCACCGCTTGGACACCGGGATGCCTGATCGCGGACCGGGGCAACATGGCGACACCCCGGCCGGCGGCTACGAGCGCCTCTATCGTGGTGAAGTCCATCATCCGTTGGGTCACTCGTGGGACCACACCGGTGACCGCAAAGGTCGACCGGAGCCCGTCGTCAACCGCACACCCACCTTCGACACCGATCCATTCGCTGCCTGCCAGATCGTGTGGCGTCACCTCGCCCATGTGTGCGAGGTGCGACCGCCGGTCGACGATCACCTCGAGCGGCTCTCGCATGAGTTCGGTGCGCACCAACCGTTCCAGTGCCAATGGTTCCGTTCGTTCGTCGCGGTCGGTGACCACGAGGTCGAAGTCCGCGAGCGCTCCCGGGGCATCGGGGTATCTGACGACGAGGTGGGACGCCGACACGGCGACACCGAGGTCGTCAGCGGCGGTCAGAACCTCAGAAAGCAACAGTGTTGCGCCAGAGGGAAACATCGCCACCCGCACCGGTACCCGGCCCGATCGGTACGCTGCCATCTCTTCGACGGCGCGGTCCATCGCGGCAATGATCTCGTCGGCGTGCAGCACCAACGCACTGCCGGCGGCGGTGAGCCGCACCCCGCGCCCACTTTTCTCGAGCAGCGCCACCCCGGCCTCGGCGGCGAGGACCTTGAGTTGCTGAGACACCGCCGAATGCGTCATGTGCACGGCGTCGGCCACCGCCCCGACCGAGCCACGGTCGGCGAATTCTCGGAGCAGCTTCAACCGCCGAATGTCCACATTGCTCCTCGAATTCGACTGGGCTGGAGGAACACCGCCCCGTTCGATATCAGGCCTGGAGTAAGCCCTGCGCGGGGACGAGTGCCAACTCGCCGACGATCCTGCGCTCGGTGCGGATCTCCTTCGGCATGTTCCAGGCGAGTACGCCCGTCACTCGGTTGTCGAGCACATACCGGGCGATGAACCGCCCTTCGTCGAGACCGCCCTGAGTGATGACCGGCACGGCGCCCTGGCCGAATGTCCCGAAGGCTTGGATCTTGACGTCGTACTGGTCGGTCCAGAAGTACGGGATCGGCGTGAACGGGGTGTCTGCACCCAGCAGATTGGTCGCCGCGGCGATAGCCTGCTCAGTGGCGTTCATGCGATGTTCCACGCGAACATGGGTTCCAAGAGTGGCGTGCCACCACCGGGCCACGTCTCCGGCGGCGTACACACCCGGTGCGGCACGGCACGTTGCATCGCAGACGACGCCATTGTCTATGGTGAGTCCACTGTCACTCAACCACTCGGTCGACGGGGTCGACCCGATCGCAACGAGTACGGCGTCGGCATCGAGCACCTCGCCGTTGTCCAGTTCAACTCCGGTGACCGCCTTTTCGCCGACCAGGCCACGGACGCCGACGCCGCAACGGATGTCCACTCCATGCGAACGGTGCAGCTCGGTGGCGAACGCTCCGATGACATCGCCGAGTTGCCGCCCCATCGGAACCGGTGCCGGATCGACGACGGTTACCTCAAGACCTGCCGTTCGTGCCACAGCAGCCACCTCACAGCCGAGGAATCCGGCCCCGATCACGATCAGTCGCCGCCCCGCGCGAAGGTCCATACGCAATGCGAGGGAGTCCTCGACGGTGCGTAACACGTGCACTCCCGCTAGCTCATGTCCCGCAGCGAGGTATCGCGGGGCGACACCCGTCGCGATGATCAAACCGTCGTAGCCGAATCGTTCGCCGTCCTCGAGCTCCACCACGCGGCCGTCCGTGTCGAGACCGACCGCGCATTTGCCAAGTCGCAGATCCACGTTCAGCTCGTCGACGGCCGCCTGGTCACGGACGGTCACCCGAGAGAGGTCCCACGCGCCGGTGAGAACCTGTTTGGACAGCGGCGGCCGATCGTAGGGAAGATGAGGCTCCGCACCGATCAGGCTGATCGAACCTCCGAAACCGCGGCGGCGCAGCGTCTCGACTGCCGTCACGCCGGCCACCGACGCACCGACGACGACCACATGGTCGAGCCCGGCGGTCACTCGATGATCCGGATCGCAGCGGCAGGGCAGAGAATCGCCGATTCGCGTGCGGCCTCATACTGGTCCGGTCCCGGCGCCTCATCGAGCAGGATGACGATGCCGTCGTCGTCGCGCTGGTCGAACAAGTCCGCGGCAGCCATCACGCACTGCCCGCCACCCACACACTTCTCCTCGTCAACCTCGATACGCATCGATGTGAATCCTTTCGGGTCCTGAATTGCTCACTAGTACAAAATGCTTGCGAGACAACGTCATACGTCCACGCGTTCTCACCTGCAGAAGACTTCAGCGCGGCGCGCCTACCACTTGACCGGCAGCTCGCGCGGTCCGAAGAACTCGACATCGCCGACGGGCCAAGCGATCTCGTCGACCGGAACGGCCAGGTCGAGCGTGGGGAACCGCCGCGCCAGCGCGGTCAGCGCGATGTGCAGTTCCAACCGGACCAACTGCTGCCCGAGGCACTGATGCACGCCATGACCGAAGGTCATGTGCTTACCCGCGTGCCGGCTCACATCGAATTCATCGGGATTCTCGAACAGTTCCGGGTCGCGGTTCGCCGCAGCCAGGGATACCGCCACCCGCTCGTAGGCCTTGATGACCTCTCCGCCGATCTCGACATCTTCCAGGGCCGTACGCGTCTCGGCAGCCTGTACGGCAGAGGTGAAGCGCAACAGCTCCTCGACCACGATTGCGACGTCCTCCGGGGCGTCGACGAGTCTGTTCCACTGTTCCCGGTCACGAAGAAGGGCAGCAATTCCGGACGCCAGCGTCGTGGAGGTGGTGAGCACGGCCGCGAGCTCCAGGAGCACGACCGCCGACATCAGCTCGTCGTCGGTCATGTCGCCGTTGCGCAGCAACGCACTTACCAGGTCCTCACCCGGGTCTGATCGTTTCCGTTCGATGAGGTGGCCGGCGAATGCGCGGAGCCCCCGATTGGCCTCCAGGATCTCCTCGACGCCGACGCCGGGCTTGTTCCGCACCGCGCTGAGGCGCTCGAGTGTTTCGCGCTCTTCCGACGGGATGCCCAGGATCTCACAACTCATCCGGGAGGCAATCGCGACGGCGAAAGGTTCGACGACGTCGACCGGAGCGCCGTGCGCTTCCAACGCATCAAGGCACTCCTCGACGATCTCTTCGATGCGTTCTCGATGCCTGTTCACGTTCTTGACCGTGAAATGCCCTGTAAGAAGGCGACGTATTCTTGTGTGTTTGGGCGGGTCCATGTTCGAGTACGGCATATTGGGCAGCGGCTCGGAGTGCAGCGCCTGGATGATCTCCGGATCCCACAGAGCGTCTGGGAGGCGTCCCTCATTGCGATAGACCTCGGCTCGCGCGCGTGCAGCTTCGGGGAATGACCCCTCACGCGAGATCGCGTCGAAGAGGATTGCCGCTTGGTTGTCCGGGGGAGAAAGTGGAGATCCGGATGCGCCACGACTGAAGCGCTGGTCCCCCATCACCGCTCGGGCCAGCTCGTGACTGGTCACCAACCAGCCCACGTGACCGTCAGGGAATCGGAATCTGCTCAGTGGCGCGGTCTTTCGCAACTCCGCGAGCTCCCCAGGCGGATCGAACGGACACTTCCGCCCGGTGGGCATGACGAAGGGGTCGGCCTGCGTGGCCTCAGCAGTCGGCGCGGTACCCAAGATGGTGCTCCTTTCCTCGCCCCAAGGTCGCCAATGAGGCGTGCCTCGTACTCGATTTGTCTTGTATGCCTAGAGATTTCATCTCGCTATTGCGGCCATAACATCATAGGTATGATCTTACGGCAAGACGGCTCCTGCGTCCTGCCGAAGCGGCGGTATCCGAACAGACCACAGGGCGGATGCCGCCGCCGTTCGACGTTGACATCCGCCTGTCCCAATCCTGCGGTCTCCACTCGACTAGCTATTCGGCGGCTTCGGCCGCTCCGGGATTGCAGTGCCACGAAGAGAAGCGCCCGCGGTCTCCTTGAGGAATATCAGCCCGACCATGCCAGCGGCACAGGCGATCATCATGTAGGCAGCCGGGAACAGATTCCACCCGGTCGACTCGACTCCCGCTTCGTTCACGAGCCCGGCGGTACCACCGAAGATCGCTGCGGCAAAGTTGTAGGCGATCGCCATACCCGCGAAGCGCACGTGGGTGGGGAACATCGCCGGGAACGTGGCGGCGAGCGTGGCCAACATGGGCACAAGCAGCACACCCATCAGAGTGAATCCGACCATCGCCCAGACGAAGCCCTGGTCCATGAGCCAGACGATCGGGAACGCCAGGACGAACAGTCCCCCCAACGACAACCACCACATCGGCTTCCGGCCCGTCGTATCCGACCATCGGCCGAACAGGGGTATGAGCGCCATCATGACCAGCTGGCCAACCAGGACGATCGTCGAGCCCGACGCTTCAGATAGGCCGATGGTCTGCTTGAGATACGTCGGCGCGAAAGCCAAGAAGGTGTACACGGCGACGTTGCACGCCGACGCCATCACGAAGAGGATCAGGAGCGGCCGCCAGTAGGCGGTCAGCAGCTCCTTGAACTTCGTCCCGGTATTCGCCCGGACCTGGACCTCGTCACTCTCCGCGAGCTCGGTGAACACCGGGCTGTCCTCGACGCGATTTCGCAGATACATGCCGATGAGGCCGAGCGGCAACGCCGCCAGGAACGGGATGCGCCATCCCCATGCCTGCATCTGCGCGTCGTCGAGGAGCAATTCGAGCAGGAGCACGAACAGAGTGCCGGCACTGAGCCCGGCCCAGGTCCCGAACTCGAGGAACGAGCTGAAGCGTCCACGCTTGTCGTCGGGCGAGAATTCCGCCATGTACGTTGCCGCGCCGCCGTACTCACCACCGGTCGAAAAGCCCTGGATGACGCGGGCCAAGATCAGCAGGATCGGCGCCCAGATCCCTGCGACAGCTTCGGTCGGGAGGATGCCGATCAGGGCGGTGGCCGTGGAGATGAGGATGATCGTCATGGCCAACACAGCTTTTCGGCCGATTCGGTCGCCGAGCGGCCCCCAGATCAGTCCGCCAAGTGGCCTCAGCACGAACGAGATCGCGAAGCCCAGCATGGTCCCGATGGTGCCGAGATCGCCGGGGAAGAAGGCTTGGGTGATGTAGGTGGTGGTGGCGGCGTAGACGCCGTAGTCGTACCACTCGGTGGCGTTTCCGATCGCAGAGGCGGTGATCGCCCTACGCATCACACCCGGGGGCGGGTCTTCCTGGCGCGTCGGTCCACCCGGCGCAGGGACTGCGCTGTCCAACATTGATGCCATCAGAGATGTCCTTTGTTCGTCCTCAGGGGGTACGCCACAGACCACGTCCTCTGTTCAAGAGTTTGCACCCGACTGTCTGTGCGAAACCGCCCCACAGGTGCTTCACTGTGGTGCGGATCACTGCGAGAGTAATTCTCTCACGTGCGATGGTCAATAGTGTTGCTATCAAATGTGTTACGCATATGTCCGCCTGTTAATTCCCGGAAAACGATGTGCACCAACGGTTTTGAACGCACAAATCGCCGAGGAGATAGGTCTCCCCGGCGATTTGCCGATAACTGGGCGCGACGACGCGCAGCCAACTCTATTGCTAGAAAAGGATTTTGGGCGACGAGTCCGCGGCAGTCATAGATTCACAGGGGGACGCGTCAGGCGATTCGATACCAACCCACGACATACTCGGTTCCCGCGGGGCCACCTAGAGGTAGCAGCCGGAAGACGATCCCGGCCACCGGAACGCACACACCGGGCACGGCCGCGGAGACGCTCACGGTTTCGACATCCCCGCCCTCCTCTCGGTCAACACCCGCGGCACCTCACCTATTAGTAATACATCATACGTATGATGGCAAGTGTGTTGGCGCCCGAAACGCCCAAACCTATCAAGGAGCGATGAACGACCTCCTCAGCAGTGGAATCTCCCGCCGACCTGCCCTTCCCGATCGCCGAATATCTACTGCGCCAACGGAAGGTCTTCTCTGCGTTGGCGGAAGCCGGCGTCGACGCCCTGCTGGTCACCGCACACGGCCACCTCGAGTACTGCCCGGTTATGACGGCCGCGGTGGCCATATTTCGTGCCTTCCCACTGGTCCTGGTTCCAGGCGAGAAGCCCAGTTCGTGGTCCGCGAGTTCGGGCTCGGCGCGGTCCGGACCGAGAGCTGCACCTCCGACTTCGCAACCTATGTCGAGCTTCGAGACGTCGCCCGGCGTGTGCCGACGTCCTCAAGAAGTACGGCGAAGGCCTCGCCCGGCCGGACGAATGTGATCGCGCGGTGGCGCGGTGAGGACCCGAGCCTGCCGGCGTTGCTCGTCCACGCCCATCTCGACGTCGTCCCAGCGGACCCCACACAGTGGACCGCCGACCCCTTTACGGGCGTCATCAAGGACGGAATGCTCTGGGGCCGTGGAGCTGTCGATATGATGGACATGGCCGCCATGATGTTGGCGTCTGTCCGCGACCTCATCCGTCAGGGCATCCGGCCCAAACGGGACATCGTGTTGGCCTTCTTCGTTGACGAAGAGGACAACTCCAGCCAGGGCTCGCTATACATGATCGAGAACCACCCGGGGTGTTCGACGGCGTCGACACCGCCATCAGCGAAGTCCACGACAGAGGCACTTCTGGATCGTCTGCGCGAGATCGGTGGATTCACGACGGACACCGATCCCGAGGAGATCACCGCGGCCACCGGGTCGTGCGCGGCATTCGTGATCCGGGACTGTTCACCGTCGCCAACGTCACCCAGTTCAACGCGGGTTACATGGCGAATATCGTGCCCGGTGATGCCTCGGCATTCGTTGACGTCCGGATCTTGCCCGGCCAACGTGACGAGGTGCTGGCGCGTAACCGCGAACTCGCCGGACCCAAGCTCGACATCGAGATCTATCACGACGTCGCGGGTACCGAGACCACCTTCGACGGTCCCATCGTCGAGGCGATGGCGAACTCACTGCAGAAGTAGTGTCCCGAAGCCGACGTCGCACAGTACCTGGTTCCCGGTGGGACCGACAATGCGTTTCTCGCGGCGATCGGAATCCGCGGCTTCGGTTTCAGTCCGTTGTTGCTTCGCCCGGGACTTCGACTTCCTCGGGATGTTCCACGGCCCTGATGAACGAGTTCCGCTGACCGCCTTGGTCTTCGGACAATCGGTGCTGTCGGATCTCTTCCAGAACTCCTGACACAGATCAGAACGAATCCAGGCGGTCGCCGCCGCTCGGTACGCGGTCGGGCGCCCGACCGCGGGGTGGTCGGGCGCCTGAGGAGCGTCGATGCTACTTCTGGAGACGTGCGAGGGTCTCGCCGATACGGCCGAGGATCTCGTCGATGTCCTCACGGGTGGTCGACAGGGCGGGGCCGAATACCATGGTGTTGCCATAGGGGCGAACGAGCACCCCGGCGTTGGTGAGCTCTGCGGTGAGGATGTACCCCGCCTTGGCCGCGGTCGCCTCGTCACCGGTGATCTGCGCACCATCGACATCGAATCCGGCGAGCATGCCCAGCGACCGGACGCCGACCACCGACGAGTGCTGCTTCGCGAACTCGTGCAGCTGACCGTTGAGGTACTCGCCGACCGAAGCCGCGTTCCCCGCCAGGTCTTCCTTCTCGATGATGTCGATGTTGGCCAGCGCCACGGCACTGGCAACGACATGACCACCGCCGGTGAACCCGTGAGGCATGATTCCGTCGCTGTCGTGCAGCTGCTGGTAGAGATCCTCGCGGATGCCCACTGCACCAAGCGGCAGGTAACCACTGGTGATGCCCTTGGACATCGTCAGCACATCCGGGTTGATGTCCCAGTGCTCACTAGCGAACATCTTGCCGGTACGGCCGAAGCCGTTGATGACCTCGTCGGCGATCAGCCGAACATCGTAGCGCGAGCACACCTCTCGAATCGCGCGCCAGTAGTCGGCCGGCGGGATCGCCAGGCCCGGCGGAAGTGAGATCGGCTCGCCGATGAAGGCCGCGACGTTCTCCGGTCCCAGTTCGAGGATCTTCGCCTCGAGTTCGGCTGCGGTGGCGTTGTCGCCGTTCGGACCGGGCTGACCGATATGCACGACACCCGGCATCAGGGGGCCGATCGTGTCGCGGAGGTTGTCGATACCGGTCAGCGTGGTACCGCCGATGGTCATGCCGTGGAAGCCGTCCCGGCGTCCGATCACGAGCATCTTCTCCGGCTTGCCGGCCAGGACGTTCGCGTGACGGATGAGCTTGATCGCAGTGTCGTTCGCGTCTGAACCGCCGACGGTCAGGAAGAACCGTTCGATGCCTGCCGGCGTGATGCTTGCCAGCTTCTCGGACAGTGCGAGGGCTTCGACGGTGGTGCGGCCGAAGTAACTGGAGCCGAAGCTCAGCCGCTTCATCGTGGTGGCGGCGGCCTCCGCGAGCTCGGGCCGGCCGTAGCCGATGTTCACATTGAACAGACCGTTGACAGCATCGATGTACTCGCGGCCCTCGATGTCGATGAGACGGTTGCCCTTACCGGAAGCGACGATCAGCGGTCCGTCGGCGGCCGTCTGGCTCAGCGATGTCATTTGCAGAACTGCGTTCGCCTCGCCTGGAAGGCGGAGTTTCGTTGCGGTGGTGGTCATTTGCGTCTCCCTATCTTCTCGCCGTGCCCGGCGTGTGGTTAATGATAATACATCATACCTATGATCGGTCAGGTTGTCTTCCCTTGCTCGCCAACCCAACCCGCCTTGAAAGGCTCGGACTACCAGCCACGTTCGGCCAGGCGGTGCGGCTGCGGGATGTCGTCG
>NZ_JSYC01000141.1:0-1761 GCF_054823965.1 Gordonia sp. GN26
ATCGCCGTCGGCACCCCGGTCGCCGGCCGCCACCACCGGGATCTGGTCGACCTGGTCGGCATGTTCGTCGGCACCGTCGTGCTGCGGACCCACTTGGACGCGAATTCGACCTTCGCCGAACTGCTCTCGCAGGTGCGGACGGTCGACCTCGACGCCTTCGAGCACGCCGACGTGCCGTTCGACCGCCTCGTCGACGCGGTCCGGCCACGACGTTCCGCGGCCCATCACCCGCTCTTCCAGGTCGGATTCTCCTATCAGAACATCGCGCCGGCACAGCTCACTCTCGACGGGGTCGACGCCGAGATCCTCGAAATGTCGCTGGGAGTGGCGAAGTCTGATCTGCACCTGACCGTCGTGGAGCAGGGCGGATCGGGTCACGGCGGCGAAGCGCAACGCCGGGCGACGATGCGCGTGCAGTGGGACTACGACCGGGACCTGTTCGATCACAACACCGTCGAACGTTGGCACCGGCTGTGGGTCGAGCTCCTGTCCGCTGCCCTCGATGCCGCGGACACCCCGGTCGGCGACCTCGCCGCAGACTTGGTCTCCGACATGCTGACCGGGCCGGTGAGCGGGCGCGACGACGCCACCCTGACCGGGCTCCTGGCCGGCGGTGCCGCGCGAAACCCGCAGGCCGTCGCCCTCCACGACGACGCCACCGGGTCGTCGCAGACCTATGCGCAACTGTCGGCACGCGTGAACTCACTGGCCCGCACCCTGATCGACGCCGGGGTCGGTCCCGAGGTACGGGTGGCGGTCGCGATCTCACGGTCGGCGACCCTCGTCGAATCCGTCCTGGCAGTCCTGGCCGCTGGCGGCGCCTACGTCCCCGTCGACCCGGACGCGCCGGCTCGTCGGACCCGCTTGGTTGTCGACTCCTGCAGGCCGGCGGTGGTGCTGACCGCAGGGCCGCCGACAGTCCCGATCCCGGAGTACGCCGACGTCATCGACGTGACGGCTGTTCCGCCGGCCGCCACCTCGCCGGTCACCGGCGGTGAACGGATCGCGCCGCTGCGACCGGTGAACACGGCCTACGTCATCTACACCTCCGGCTCGACGGGCACGCCCAAGGGCGTCGCGGTCTCGCACCGGGCGATCGCGGCCCAATTGCGATGGAAATCCGCGGAATTCCCCCTCGGCCCCGACGACACCACCGTCCTCAAGACGGCCCTCACCTTCGACCTGTCGGTGTGGGAACTCTTCTGGCCTCTCGTCAACGGTGCCCGTCTGGTCATCGCGACCGCGCACGGTCACCGCGATCCCCGCTACATCGCCGATCTCATCGGCCGCACCGCGGTCACCGCGGCGCACTTCGTGCCATCCCTGCTCGACGCGCACCTCGACGCGGTCGCCGACATGGCCGGAACCCCGCATCCCGTGGGCCGGCTGCTGTGCATCGGCGAGGCATTGGCACCGTCGACGGCCGAGCGTGCCGCCGATGTGCTCGGCGCGCGTGTTTTCAATCTCTACGGACCCACCGAGGCAGCGGTCGGCATCACCCACCACGAGTGGACGCCCACGCCCGTGTCTTCCTCGACCACACCGTCGTCGACGGTGGCCATCGGTGTGCCAGTAGATGATTCAGGCGCGGTCGTCCTCGACACCCGCCTGCATCAGGTGCCCCTGGGCGTCGTCGGCGAGCTGTACCTGCGCGGTGTCCAGTTGGCGACTGCCTACGAGCGACGTCCCGACCTGACCGCGGACCGCTTCGTCGCCGACCCGGCAGGTACCGGCGAGCGGATGTACCGGACCGGTGACCTC
>NZ_JSYC01000027.1:0-29325 GCF_054823965.1 Gordonia sp. GN26
GCGACGGGCCGTCGTGTCTTTCGCTGGTTGAGTAGGCGAGGAGCGTGCGACGAGCCATATCGAAACCAGGTCCGAATAGGCGGGAATAGTCCTGGAAGGAGTACGGTTGTACGCACGGGCACAACCGGTCGACCTCCCGGCGAGCGGGGTGTTTCCCGATCATGCGCGAGCAGAGGGCTCCGCGACGAGATCGGACCACGTCACACCGGGACCACACCACTACAGGAGCATCAATGACCGTGCAGAACGAAACGAGCACTGCCACCGGCGTCATCCTGAGCGACGCAGCCGCCTCCAAGGCGAAGGCACTGCTCGAGCAGGAAGGTCGCGACGACCTCGCGCTGCGCATCGCCGTGCAGCCGGGTGGATGTGCTGGTCTGCGCTACCAGCTCTTCTTCGACGATCGCACCCTCGACGGCGACATCACCTCGGACTTCGGCGGCGTCACGCTGGCCGTCGACCGGATGAGTGCTCCCTACGTCCAGGGCGCCACCATCGACTTCGTGGACACCATCGAGAAGCAGGGCTTCACCATCGACAACCCGAACGCCACCGGCAGCTGCGCCTGCGGTGACTCGTTCAACTGAGTCGAACACGTCTTCCGACACCGGCCGTATCCCGATTCGGGATGCGGCCGGTGTCGTGTGTCGGGGCAGTGGGTAGCGTGAACAGCTGTCCGACCAACCAACCGAAGGGCTGAGAACGCCAGTGGCAATCGTTGTATGCGGCTCCATCGCAACCGACCATCTGATGAAGTTCCCCGGAAAATTCTCCGAGCAGCTGCTCGGAGATCACCTCGAGCACATCTCACTCAGCTTCCTCGTCGAGGACCTCGTCGTCCGGCGCGGCGGCGTCGGGGGCAACATCTGCTACGCCATGGGCCAGCTCGGCGGCAACCCGGTGCTCGTCGGTGCGGTCGGCTCGGATTTCCATGACTACCGCAAGTGGCTCGAGTCCAACGGCGTCGACTGCCGAGGCGTCCGGGTCTCCGAGACCCATCACACCGCCCGGTTCATGTGCACGACCGATGAGACGATGGCACAGCTGGCCACGTTCTACGCCGGCGCCATGAGTGAGAGCCGCGACATCTCTCTCACCGACGTCATCGCCGAGACCGGTACGCCGGAACTCGTGCTGATCGGCGCCGACGACCCGGCCGGAATGCTCAGCCACACCGAGGCCTGCCGGGCCGCCGGTATCCCGTTCGCCGCCGACCCCAGCCAGCAACTGGCCCGTCTCGACGGTGAGCAGGCCCGGACCCTCATCGAGGGTGCCGACTACCTGTTCACCAACGAATACGAGTGGGGTCTGCTGCGTCAGAAGACCGGTCTGTCCGAGGCGCAGGTCGCCGAGATGGTCGGCGTGCGCGTCACCACCCTGGGCAAGGACGGCGTCGAGATCGTCGACCGCGACGGCACCCGCATCCACGTCGGGGTCGTCCCGGAGACCGAGAAGGTCGACCCGACGGGCGTCGGCGACGGTTTCCGCGCCGGCTTCCTGTCCGCGCTGTCCAAGGGACTCGGCTTCGAGCGCGCCGCGCAGGTCGGTTCGATGGTCGCCGTGCTGGTGCTCGAGACCGTGTCCACGCAGGACTGGTCCTGGGACATCGAGACCGCTCTCGCCCGCATCGAGGGTGCCTACGGCGCCGAGGCTGCAGCGGAGATCAAAGCCGCCTTCTGAGAAGCTCTTTCGGAACGGGTGGTGCGGGCTACGGCCTGCGCCACCCGTTTTCGTCGTACTCGGGGCGGTGAGCGGTCTGACTTTGCCGTCGTGGGCGATGGTGTGCCAACGTGGAGGCAGAGTCCGTTCTACTGGACTCCCGGACGAGGGGTGCTGTACCCGGTGTGCGACAAGACGGCCCACAGGAGGCTGTCATGTCGTGGTTGATCCTGGTGCTGTCCGGTGTCTTCGAGGCGGTCTGGGCCACCGCGCTCGGCAAGTCCGAGGGATTCACCAAACTCGGACCGACCATCGTCTTCTTCGTGGCACTCGCCATCAGCATGGGCGGCCTGGCGTATGCGATGCGCGATCTGCCGGTGGGTACCGCCTACGCCGTCTGGGTCGGCATCGGTGCGGTGCTGACCGTCGTCTACGCGATGTCCACCGGGGAGCAACCGGTCTCGCTGGTCCAGGCGCTGTGCCTGGTGATGATCGTCGGCGGGGTCATCGGGCTGAAGCTGGCGCACTGACCTTGCTCCATGAGTGAGGGGTGGCACGCCTTCGGCCTCGATCCCTGAGGAGCGTCCGGAGCCTGCGGAGGACGCGTCACGAAGGGCCGGCGAGATCGGCTCACCAGGCCTTCGAGGCTCGTCGCTGGCGCTCCTCGCACCTCAGGCAGCGAAGGTTGCGTCGCGTTCGTTCGGATCGGGCAGCGAATGGGACTAGAGGCGGACCGGGTACGTGTGGTCGACGATGTCCGGCACGATCGTGCCCTCGACGAAGATGCCGTGCCAGATCATGAAGATCAGCACCGTCCACAGGCGACGGCTGTTGTCCACCACGCCTTCCCGATGCTCGTTGAGCATCGCGATGACCGCGTTCTTGTCGAAGATGTGGTCGGTCTGGCTCTTGGTGATGGTGTCGTGGGCCCAGTCGTACATCTCGGTGCCGGCCAGCCAGTGGCGGATCGGGACCGGGAAGCCGAGCTTCTTACGGTGCAGGACGTGCGCCGGGACGATCTGCTCGAGCGCCTTGCGCAGGGCGTACTTGGTGGTGCCGTGCGAGATCTTCTCGTCGTGGGGCAGGCGCTCGGCGACCGCGAAGACCTCGGGGTCGAGGAACGGCACGCGCAACTCGAGGGAATTGGCCATCGTGATCTTGTCGGCCTTGACCAGGATGTCGCCGCGCAGCCACGTGAAGAGATCGAGGTGTTGCATGCGGGCAACCGGGTCCCAGCCCTCGCTCATCGCGTAGATGGGCGCGGTGACGTCGGTGTGGGTCCACTCGGGGCGGTAATCACGCAGCACCGCGCGGAGTCGCGCGTCGTCGAAGCTGCGGGCGTTGCCGTAGTAGCGCTCCTCGAGCGTGAGCGAGCCGCGGTGGAGCAGGCTCTTGCCGCGGGTGCCCTCGGGGATGCGGTCGGAGATCTTGCCGGCCGCCCGCCGCAGCGGGCGGGGGAGACGGTCGAAGGCCGCGAGCGACAGCGGCTCCTTGTAGATGGTGTAGCCGCCGAACAGCTCGTCGGCGCCCTCACCAGACAGCACGACCTTGACGTGCTTGCGTGCCTCCGCGGCGACGAAGTAGAGCGGGACCAGGGCGGGATCGGCGACCGGGTCGTCGAGGTACCAGACGATCGACGGCAGCGCCTCGATGAACTCCGACGGTCCGACGACCTTGACGACGTGCTTCGCGCCGATCGCCTCGGCCGATTCGGCGGCGACGTCGACCTCGGAGTAGCCGTCGCGCTCGAAGCCGGTGGTGAAGGTGATCAGGTCGGGGTTGTGGCGGATCGCCAGCGCGGCGATGGCCGTCGAGTCGATGCCGCCGGACAGGAACGCGCCGACGGTCACGTCGGCGCGCATGTGCTTGGCGACCGAGTCCGCGAGGACGTCGGCGATCTCGTCATAACGCTTCTGGCGCGTGGCGTCGGTGACCGGCTTCACGCCGAACTGCGGCGTGAAGTAGCGGCGGATCGACAGCGGGCTGCCGGGGGAGGCGGTCGCGTGGCATCCCGACTCGAGTCGACGGATCGACGCGTGGATGGTCTCGGGTTCGGGGACGTACTGCAGCACGGTGTAGTGCTCGACGGCCCGTGGGTCCAGGTCCTTGGACAGTCCCACACGTTCGATGAGCTCCAGCAGCGACTTCTTCTCGCTGCCGAAGAGCAGTCCGCCCGGCCCCGATGCGACGAACAGCGGCTTGATGCCGAACGGGTCGCGCGCGAGGAACAGCGACCGGTTCTCGGTGTCCCAGATGGCGAAGGCGAACATGCCGCGGAGACGGCGAACGGCGTCGGGACCCCAGTGGTGGAAAGCCGCGACGATCGCCTCGCTGTCACCCTCGGTGCGGAAGACCGCGCCCTCGTTCTCGGCGAGCTCGGCGCGGATCTCCAGGTAGTTGTAGATCTCGCCGTTGAAGACCAGGGCGTAGCGGTCCGGGTTCTCCGGCGGACCCCAGCGCAGCGGCTGGTGGGAGTGCTCGATGTCGATGATCGAGAGCCGGTTGAAACCGAAGACGATGTTCTCGTCGTGCCAGGTGCCCGGCTCGTCGGGCCCGCGATGCCGCATGCAGTGCGAGGCCACCGCCACCGCGTCGACGACCTCGGCGGCCGTCCGGTCGGATGTCAGAAGGCCGAGCAGACCACACACGTTGGCTTCTCCCCAATCTCGTCGCGAGCACAGGTCCCGACGGGCGTCGGGTCGCGTCCGAGTATGCCTGAGCCACCAGCGGGATTCCGACCTGGAGGGCTCGGACACGACCGGATCAAACCCCAATCACGAAAGCTTCTCCCGGTTGGTCTACGCTGCGTAGTACTAGGTGCGAGACTCTCGTCGTGTGTCCACGGCGGGTACTCGCCCTTGCAGGTCATGTGGCATGCACTCACTGCGGCGCGAGGGCGCCGGTGAGCGAGCAGGAAGGCGTGAAATTGGCACACGGTGGACGGCCCCGAGCGCGGCGTGTCTCATCCGCGTCGCAGACGATGAAGCGACTGGGAATCGTCGTCGCTCTCGGACTCGGCGCACTGCTGATGTCGGGATGTGACGCCAATGAGGCGATGCGTTTCGGTTGGCCCGAGGGCATCACGCCCCAGGGTAAGAAGATGGTCGATCTCTGGACCTGGTCCGTCATCGCCGCACTCGTCATGGGCATTCTGGTCTGGGCCCTGATCTTCTGGACGATCACGTTCCATCGTGCGAACGACGCCAAGAAGGGCGTCTTCCCGCGTCAGACGGCGTACAACGTCCCGTTGGAGCTCACCTACACGGCGATCCCGTTCGTCATCATCGCGGTGCTGTTCTACTTCACCGTGATCGTGCAGAACGACGTCGAGGGCAAGAACGACGACTCCAAGGTCGTGGTCGATGTGACCGCGTTCCAGTGGAACTGGAAGTTCGGCTACAACAAGGTCATCTTCAGCGACGGGTCGACCTACGACGGCTTCGAGGCCGCGGGTAACCCGTTCCAGGTCCAGCAGCAGGCCGGCAAGGCCGTCGTCGAGCCCGAGGTCGAGGGTGAGCACGGTGGCGAGCTGCCCGGCCCCGCCGGCGGTCGTGACGACGACATCCGCGACTACCTGAAGTTCGACAAGATCGAGACCGTCGGCTCGTCGACGGAGATCCCCGTCCTCGTGCTCCCGACCGGCAAGCGCATCGAGTTCAACATCGCCTCGGCCGACGTCATCCACTCGTTCTGGGTACCGGAGTTCCTGTACAAGCGCGACGTCATGCCGTTCCCGAAGGAGAACTCGACCGACCCGATCTTCCAGATCGGCTCGATTGACCGGACCGGAGCATTCGTCGGCCGTTGCGCCGAGATGTGCGGTACCTACCACTCGATGATGAACTTCGAGGTCCGCGCGGTCTCGCCGGAGGACTTCGACAGCTACATCAAGTTCCGTCAGTCGAACCCCGAGGCCACCAACGCCGAGGCGCTCGCGTCGATCTGCCAGGCCCCGGAAGCCGTCACCACGGTTCCGTTCGACAGCCGACGCAAGTCCGACGGCTCGGTGACCGCATCCGGCAACCCGGATGACCCGACCCTCGCCAACTGCACCAAGAAGGAGAGCTGACGATGAAGATCGAAGCCCGTCTCTTCGAGATGTTGACAGCCTTCTTCGCGCTGACCGGTGTCGCGTACACCCTGTTCACCGCGTTCACCAGCAAGGGTATCGAGTGGGTCGGCGTCGTCGGCCTGTTCTTCGCCGCGGGCCTGACGCTCATCGCCGGCACGTTCTTCCGGTTCGTGTCGCGTCGCGTCGAGATCCGCCCCGAGGACTACGAGGATGCCGAGATCGAGGACGGCGCCGGCGAGCTGGGCTTCTTCAGCCCGCACTCCTGGTGGCCGATCCTGATCGCCCTGGGCGCCTCCACTTTCGCGGTCGGCTTCGCCACCGGGAACTGGTGGCTCGCGATCTTCGCGGCCGTGGCGATCATGGGCGCCGCCGCCGGACTCGTCTTCGAGTACCACGTCGGACCCGAGAAGCATTGATCGCTCGGTAGAACCAACACAGACGACGCCCCACCTCCACGGTGGGGCGTCGTCTTTTTGTCTGTGTCAGCGGCTGTCCGGGCCTCGGCGTCTCATCGCCGCACGGGGCCGTACACCTTGAGCCTGCGGTAGTCGACGCGGAAATGGGCGTCGGTGAAGCTGTCCTCGACCTCGCCGTCATGGGACACCGCCACGGGGCCGTCGACGGCGGTGAACCGGAACTCGGGGACCTGCATCTCGTGGTAGAGGCGCGAGCGCTCCAACCGGCCGGCGGCCAGCGCGCCCAGCAGGCGGAGGGTGGCCCAGCGGTGTCCGGTCTCCAGGATGCGCACGTCGAGCAGCCCGTCGTCGAGCCGTAGGCGGCGCGTGGGCAGAAAACCCGTGGGTTGGTAGATCGAGTTGCCGATCAGGAACAGGGATACGTCGAGGACCCGTCCGTCGACTTCGATACAGACGTGGGCGTCCTTGCGGATCACCCGGAAGATGGCGGTGGCCGTGGCGAGCGGACGGCTGATGCGATGCCGGAGTCGCTCCCGGATGCGCACGAAATGCGGGTACGCACCGATGCTCGCGGTGTTGAGGATCAGCCGGGAGTCGTTGAGCCACACCGCGTCGACGCGGGACACCGAACCCCTCGCGATGGCGGTGACGGTGTCTTCGACCGTGCTGCAACCGATGTCGCGTGCGAAGTGGTTGAAGGTGCCGGCGGGGAACACGGCGAGCGGCAGGTTCGCGTCGATGGCCACGCGCGCGGCGCCGGCGACTGTGCCGTCTCCGCCGGCGACCCCGACGATCGAAGCGCGAGTCGCGACATCAGCGAATACCGTGGCGACGTCGTCATCTTCGCCGAGCTCGACGATCTCGGCTCCGGGGAGTGACTCCCGGATGTCGTCGAGAACACGACGACCACGCCCGTCCGAGGAGGCCGGGTTCACCACCACGACGAGACCGGTGCCGTCGGGGCGGGGCTCGGCGTCGACGACCGTCGGGTCGGCGAGTGAGATGGACGGCCGGGTGATCGGCGGTACGACGCGAGTCCCCAATGTGGCGACCGTGGCACCGATCCCGAGCCCGACGAGGACATCCCCAGGGTAGTGGGCACCGGTCGCGACGCGGGAGAGTCCGACGAGGCCGGCCAGCGCCGACAGGAGAAGGCCTGCGGGCGGACTGTCAACGGCCACCCCCACCGCGAATGCTGCTGCGCTGGCGGAGTGTCCGGAGGGAAACGAGCTCGACGTCGGTTGCCGGCGTCCGCGGCGGGGGATCGGAATGAGGCCCGTAGACGGACGTGCACGGCGTCGAATCCGTTTGGCGCCCTGGTTGGTCACGAGACTGGTGACGGCCAGGGAGGCCACTCCTCGGGCGGCTCCCCGCTGCAGTGAGGGTCGGCCGGACACGGCCAGTCCGGCAGCGATCGCCATCCAGAGCTTCGAGTGATCGGCGGCATGAGTCAGCACCGGCATCGTCTTGTCCAGTAGCGGGCTCGGCGACCGGGCGATCGTGTCATAGATCTCGGAGTCGAGAGTGCCCATCCCGCGGGTGATCTGGGACAGGCCGGAACCACGATGACGTAACCGGCGCATGGTGTCCACCGTGCCACATCCGGTGGGGTAGGGGAGTGGTGGTGAACGGTGAGCGCACAAAGAAGCGGGCCGTCGTGCACCGGTTGGTGCGCGACGGCCCGCTTCTGTTGTGTGGAACTACTCGCCGAGGGGGTTGCCACCCTTGGCCTGGAGCTCGCGGAGAGCCTTGCGCTCTGCGGCTTCGAGCTCGTGCTCGGCCTCGACGTGACGCAGCTGCTCCTCCGGCGGGTCGGCGGTCAGGATCGAACCCGTACCCGGGGCACCTGCGGAGCCGAGCTTGTTCATTCGCTTCGGCAGTGCGACACCCTCGTAGGGGAGCGGGATCGGGTGACCGTGGCTGTCGACCGGGCCGAGCGGCTGGTGCAGCTCGATGTACTCACCCTGCGGCAGGCGCTTGATGATGCCGGTCTCGATGCCGTGTGCCAGGACCTCACGGTCGCTGCGCTGCAGCGAGATCGCCCAGCGGTAGGCGATGAAGTACACCACCGGCGGCAGGATGATCAGACCGATGCGGCCGATCCACGTCGTCGCGTTCAGCGAGATGTGGAACTTGAACGCGATGATGTCGTTCATGCAGGCCAGCGTGAGCAGGATGTAGAACGAGAACGCCATCGCGCCGATCGCCGTGCGCACCGGGGTGTCACGCGGACGCTGCAGCAGGTTGTGGTGAGCGTCGTCGCCCGTGAGCTTCTTCTCGATCCACGGGTAGGCGAACATCAGACCGAACATGATCGTGATGATCAGGACGACCCAGTTGGACATCACCACGGTGTAGTTGCCCAGGTACAGCTCCCATGCCGGGAACAGACGGATCAGACCGTCGGTCCATTGCATGTAGATGTCCGGCTGCGAACCTGCCGAGACCTGTGCCGGGTTGTACGGGCCGATGTTCCAGACCGGGTTGATCTGGAAGATGCCGGCCATGATGGCGAGCACACCGGTGACGAAGGCGAACATCGCGCCGCCCTTGGCCGCGAACACCGGCATGATCCGGACACCGACGACGTTCTTCTCGGTGCGGCCGGGGCCGGGGAACTGCGTGTGCTTCTGGTACCAGACGAGCGCCAGGTGGGCGCCGATCAGGGCCAGGATGATGCCCGGGAAGAGCAGGATGTGCAGCACGTACAGGCGCGGGATGATGATGTCGCCGGGGAAGTCCCCACCGAACAGCGCCCAGTGAATCCAGGTGCCCACGACCGGGATGCCGAGGACGATGCCACTCATGGCGGCGCGGACGCCGGTGCCCGAGAGCAGGTCGTCGGGGAGCGAGTAGCCGAAGAAGCCCTCGAACATCGCCAGCACCAGCAGGAGGCAGCCGATGATCCAGTTGGCCTCACGCGGGCGACGGAACGCACCGGTGAAGAAGATGCGCGCCATGTGGATGATGATCGACGCCGCGAACAGCAGGGCTGCCCAGTGATGGATCTGGCGGACGAACAGACCGCCGCGCACCTCGAAGGAGAGGTTCAGCGTGGTCTCGTACGCCTTGGTCATCATGACGCCGTTGAGCGGCTGGTAGGCGCCGTCGTAGACGATGTGCGTCATCGACGGATCGAAGAACAGCGAGAGGTAGACGCCCGAGATCAGCAGGATGATGAAGCTGTAGAGCGCGATCTCACCCAGCATGAACGACCAGTGGGTGGGGAACACCTTGTTGATCTGGCGACGCATACCCGCGGCGAGGTGATACCGCGAGTCGACTTCCTCGGCTTGTGCGCCGAGCTTTTCGGCGATGCTCATGACTTACGCTCCCAGAATGCCGGGCCGACGGGCTCGATGAAGTCGCCTGCCGCAACGAGGTAACCCTCATTGTTCACCGTGATCGGCAGCTGTGCGAGAGCGCGGGCGGCCGGTCCGAAGATCGGCTTGGCGTACTCGAGCGCATTGAACTGCGACTGGTGGCAGGGACACAGGATGCGGTTGCTCCGCTGTTCGTACAGCGAGGCGGGGCAACCGAGGTGGCTGCAGACCTTGGTGTAGGCGAAGTAGTCACCGTAGTTGAAGCTCTCCTGACCCTTGCGCTTGATGGCGTTGGCCGCGTCTTCGGGGCGGAGACGGATGAGCATGACGGGGTTGCGGACCTCGTGCAGGCTCTCCATGAGTGCGTGACGGGAGTGCTCGGTTTCGCCGAACCCGTTGGAACGACGCCACGGGAACACGGTCTCCATACCGCCGGCGTCGAGATCCTCGGGGCGGACCAGGGCGACCTGGTACGGGTTGCCCGTGTCGCGACGCAGGTAGATGGTCTCGTTCGGGTCTTCCTTCGAGTTGTAGATCGGCGACCAGCCCGAGTGCCACAGGGGAGCGTTCTCGCGCTCGGCCCACGGGTTCTTGATGAAGCCACCGAGGAAGGCGACGAGTCCGGTCAGCGCGAACGCGCCCAGACCGAAACCGGCCGAACCGATGATCATCTTGCGACGACCCAGGGTCGAGGTGGTCCCGGTGTCCTGGAGGAGTCCGACGATCGTCTTCTTGTCGACCTCGGACGAGCCACCGTCGTGGCGGTCCTGGACGGAGATCTCCGACGGGATGAACTTCTTGGTGAGCAGGATCAGCGCGACGCCGATGGCCAGCACCGACAGACCGAACGTCGCTCCGAGGAGCGGCGTGTTGAACGTGTACCACCAGTAGTTCGGATCGTCCGGAAGGGCGAATTCCCAATGGTTGAACAGGAAGATGCCGAGGCAGGCGAGCGCGGAGATGCCGGCGATCGTGAACCAGATCGCGACCTGGCGCTCGGCGCGCTTCTCGACCTTCGTACCCGGCTCGGCGTACCGCTCGGCCCGATGGATGATCTCGACGCCGTCGAGATTGGTACCGAGTTTGACGAGTTCCTCGGTGCTCATCTGATCCAGTTCGTCCCTCGACGGGACGTCCTTGTCACTGCCGCTCATGCTCGAGATCCCATCCACATGGCGCCTGCGACGATGGCGACGACGCCGACAAACCACATCACCATGCCCTCACTGACCGGCCCGAAGCCGCCCAGTCCGAGTCCGCCGCTGGGCTGAGCCTCGGTCACGTACTTGACGTAGGCGATGATGTCTTTCTTTTCATCCGGATTCAGCTGCCGGTTCGAGAACTTGGGCATGTTCTGCGGTCCGGTCAGCATCGCGGTGTAGATCTGCGCCTCGTCGACGCCGTCGAGCACGGGTGCGTACTTACCCGAGGACAGGGCGCCGCCACGACCGGTGAAGTTGTGGCACGACGCGCAGTTGAGGCGGAACAGCTCACTGCCTCGGCCGATGCTGTCGCCGCGGAGTGAACTCGAGGCGACCTCGCCGTTGGAGTCACGCGGGACCTGCGGTCCGCCGCCCTCGGCCTGGATGAAGGCGCCGAGCTGATCGATCTGCTCGGTGGTGAACTTGGCCGGCTTGCGCTGTGCCTGTGCCTCACCACGTGCGGCCGGCATACGACCGGTCGACACCTGGAAGTACACGGCGGCATCGCCGACGCCGAGCAGTGCGGGACCACGGTCGGGCACACCCTGCAGGTTCGCGCCGTGACAGGTGATGCACGAGGTCTCGTAGAGCTTGCGACCGTCGTTGATCATCGCGGCGTTGCTCTCGTCCGCCACCGCGACCTGGGGGTCCGGGGTCAGAACCGAGGCGAGCACACCGGCCATGACCAGACCGGCCAGGAGCACGATGGTGCCGCTTGCGCGTCGACGGAGCTTGCGTCGGGCCTTGGCGCGGCGGGCGTCGGTGCCGCTATCCGACGGTCGCGGTGGAGATGAACTCATCTGTGACTCTCTACTAAGCGGGACGGACTGTTTGTTAGAGCGATTTACGCTGTGCGTTCGACAGGCGAGGTGTGCTCTGCGGGGCTGGCCGCGCAGAGCGCGGGGTCGCCGTCATCGGATGAAGTAGATCGTGACGAACAGTCCGATCCAGACGATGTCGACGAAGTGCCAGTAGTAGGAGACAACGATTGCGGCGGTTGCCTGCGCCGGGGTGAACTTCGAGAGCTTCGTGCGGATGAGGAGGTAGACGAATGCCACCAGACCGCCGATGACGTGCAGGCCGTGGAAGCCGGTCGTCATGTAGAAGACGGAACCGTATGCACTCGACGACAGCGTCGTGCCCTCGTGCACCAGGTGGTAGTACTCGTACGCCTGGCCGCACACGAAGAACGTGCCCATCGCCAGCGTGATGACGTACCAGCGGCGGAGGCCGAAGACGTCACCTCGCTCGGCGGCGAACACGCCCATCTGGCAGGTCACCGAAGACAGAATCAGGACGGTCGTCACCGGTATGGCGAGACCGAGATTCAGCTCGGTTGGCTCCATGGGCCAGCCGACAGCGGAGTTGGCCCGGGCGACGAAGTACATCGCGAAGAGGCCAGCGAAGAACATGAGCTCACTGGACAGCCAGACGATCGTGCCGACGCTGACCATGTTGGGACGGTTCAGCGAATGGACGCGCGAGGTGATGGCTGTTCCTGAGGTACCTACGGCGCTTGTCACAAGTGAAGTATGACGGTTCGTAGTAAGCGGTGGCCACCCGGGTCGGATATTGGGGGCAGGTTTTTGTCCCGCTGCAGGTCGGGGGCCCTGTGATGTCGACTCCGGCGTGTCCGCAGTCCCTGTTCGACGGCTCTGTTCGCGTCCTTCTCGCAGTGACTACGGTGAGGTCATGTCGAGTTCGGATTCCTCAGGTCCGCGCGACCTCAACGGGCGGGTCGTCGCCCGGGGTCGCCTGGCGCGCCTGCGATCCCGGTTGCGGGGCGGTGGCGGTGCCGGTCCGTTGGTTCTCACCGACGAGGTCGTGGTCGTCGCGGGTTCGGACGATGACGCGATCGCCTCGTCGACGGCCCTGGAGGCGTCAACGTGGCGACCAGAAGAAGAGGTCATCCTGCGTCACGATCTGGAGGTGCCCGCGGATCGGCTCGCCGACGCCGCCGCGGTGGCCGCGCTCGACGGGTACGAGGTGGTCGACGACGAGCGTTGGGGGTCGCAGCCGCAGGCCGTCGACGACCGGCTCGAGGTGCTCGTCCTGGCGCGTGTCCAGTTGCTCGACGCCATGCATCTGTCTCAGGAACGGTCCCGGATGGCGAGTCTGGGCTCCCGTCACGACGGAATTGCTCGCCGATGGTCTGTACTGCAGCGTCCGCCTGGCGGGGCAGGGCACTAGGCTCTCTGCCTGTGAGTACCGCACAGTCTGCCTTCACCTGGCCGCAGATCCTCGGCAAGATCACCGATCGCATCGACCTGTCCGCCGAAGAAGCCGGCTGGGCGATGAACGAGATCATGACCGACAGCGCCAGTGGCGCCCAGATCGCAGCCTTCGGTGTCGGCGTGAAGATGAAGGGCGCTGCGCCCGGTGAGCTCGTCGGCCTGGCGCAGGCGATGCTCGACCACGCCACTCTCGTCGAGGTGAGTCGTCCGGCGGTCGACGTGGTGGGTACCGGCGGCGACCGGTCGCACACCGTGAACATCTCCACGATGACCTCGATCGTGATCGCGGCCGCCGGTGTCGCGGTCGTCAAGCACGGCAACCGTGCGGCGTCGTCGAAGAGCGGCGGTGCCGACGTGCTCGAGGCGCTCGGGGTGGACATCACCCTGTCGGCTGACGCCGTCGCGCAGTGTGTGGACGAACTCGGTATCGGCTTCTGCTTCGCGCCGGTGTTCCACCCGGCGTTCCGGTTCACCGGGCCGCCGCGCAAGGAGATCGGCATCCCGACCGTGTTCAACGTGCTCGGACCACTCACCAACCCGGCACGCCCCAAGGCCGGCCTCATCGGCTGCGCCTTCCCCGACCTCGCCCCGGTCCTCGCGAGCGCCTTCGCCGACCGTGGCGGTTCGGCTCTGGTGGTCCGCGGCGACGACGGCCTCGACGAACTCACCACGACCACGACTTCGACGGTGTGGCAGGTCGTCGGCGGCCAGGTGTCCCAGCTCAGCGTCGATCCGGCCGATCTGGGCATCGCGCGCGTCCAGTTGTCCGCGCTGCAGGGCGGCGATGCGGTGGCCAATGCCGCCATCGCCCGCGAGTTGTTCTCGGGCACAACAGGTCCCGTGCGCGACGCGGTGTTGCTGAACTCCGCCGGCGCGATCGTGGCGTTCGAACAGCAGGGTCCGATGACCTCGGCCGAGCTGACCGAGGCGCTCGGTGCCGCAAAGGATCGCGCCGCCGACGCCATCGACTCCGGGGCGGCGGCGACGCTGCTCGACCGCTGGGCGACGCTGAGCACCCAGCTGGGGTCGGTAGCCCGCGGCTAGTTCTCGCCGATGGAGAAGCCGCCCTCGACGTCTGAGCTGGAGTAGCTGCGGAACGCGATGTGGGTGGCGGACTTGAGCACTCCGGGCAAACGGTTGATTTGCCCGGTCACCACCGACGCGATGTGCTCGTGGTCGCGGACGCGGATCTTCGCGATGAGGTCGACGTCGCCCGCGCAGGAGTACACCTCTTCGACGCCGGCGATGTCGGCCACGGCCTGAGCGGTCTCCGGGATCTGGTGGATGTCGGCCTGGATGAGGACGATGGCAGTGATCATGGCGCAAGCCTAGTGGCCACGAGCTCGCGGATCGGCGAGCGCTGCGCGGCCCGTGGTGTCCGGTGCACCACCGCGCGGGCGTCGGAGCGGGCATCGCGTGCGGATTGCGACCAGCCGCGCCGGCGTTCGGCGCATCCCGCCGGGAGTGCCACCGGGTCGGTGGTGGACACGATCCGGGCCCCGGGCTCGGTCATCCACCGGTAGATCAGCGCCACCTCCTCCGCCGGAGCCCCGCGCAACGGTCCCGTTTCGGGGATGACGGTCTCGGCAGCGGCGACGAGCGCGTCGACGACCGGCATGGGGGAGACGCCTCGCCGGGCACGCCCGGCCGCCGCGAGCCGTCCGTGACGGACGACGGCGAAATGCCAGCCGCGTTCGTCGTCGGGACGGGCGATGACGATCTCGGCGATCGCGCACAACGCGGCCAGCCGCTGACATCGCGCCAGGGCGTCGATGGTCAGCGCGAGCCGGTCGCGGTGGCGGGCCGCGGTCTCGAACATCTGGGCCTCGGAGAGGTCGACGAGGCGTGCGGTGAGGTCGTCGAGGAGATCGTCGGCCTCCCCGCGCATCAGCCGGCGGGCCGCGGTCACGCGCGGCAGGTAATCCGGGACGGTCTGCGGCTGCGCCGCGGCTGCGTGGCATCCGCCGGGCTGACGGACTCCGTCGGGCGTGGGGCACCAGTGGTAGCCGGTGGCGCCGAGGCGTCTGGAGCACGTGCGGAGTCCGGCGGCCGCCGCGATGACGTCGGCCACCGTCGCCGCGTTGTTGCGGTTGCCCACCGGCCCGATGGACTCGTCCGTGGGTGTGCGGCTCACCTTGAGGCGGGGGAAACGCTCCTCGGTGAGCGTCACCCACCATCCCTTGTGGGGCTGCGTCGAACGCCGGTTGTAGGCCGGGGCGTGCGCGGCGAGCAGTCGGAGTTCGCGGACGGCCGCCTCGAGGGCGTGGGAACACTCGACGACGTCGACGCGCTCGGCCAGGAGGACCATCTCGGCGATACGGCGTCGGGGGTCGCTGCCGGAGAAGTAGGAACGGACACGGCGTCGGAGGTCCACCGCGGTACCGACGTAGAGGACCTCGTTCGACGGCCCGCGGAACAGATAGACGCCCGGACGCGCGGGCACGCGGTCGGCCATCTGACGCTTGGCCCGCAGACGGGGATCGGTGCGCGGCAGATAAGAGGTGAGTTCCCCGACCGTCGAGATGCCCTGGTTCCCGACGCGTTCGAGGAGACGGTGGAAGACCTCGACCGTGGCACGGGCGTCGTCCAGGGCCCGGTGGGTGGGCCGGACGGAGACGTCGAAGAGTTCGGCCAGGGCGCTGAGCTTGACCGTGGGCGCCTCGTCGCGCGGCAGGATGCGCCGCGCCATCGTCACCGTGCAGAGACTCAGGCTGAAGGGCCAGTCCAGGTGGAGGCGGAGGGTGTTCTGTCGTAGGAAACCCATGTCGAAGCGCGCATTGTGGGCGACCAGGATCGAGCCGCGGGCGAACTCGAGGAACGCCGGCAGCACGGATTCGATCCGGGGTGCGTCGGTGACCATCGCCGTCGTGATCCCGGTGAGCGTGACGATCTGCGGAGGGATGGCTCGGCCCGGATCGACGAGGGTGGCGAACTCGCCGATCACCTCGCCGCCGCGGATCTTCACCGCACCGATCTCGGTGATGCGGTCGTCTGTCGGGCTGGAACCCGTCGTCTCGAGGTCGACGACGACGAGGGTGGTGTCGAACAGGGCGCGATCGCTGAACTCGCTCGCGATGGCGTCGCCGTCGGTGGCCTGGTCGGCGGCCTCGAGGTCGGCGAAGGTCAGTTGTCCCGCGGTCACCTGTCCTGTGGCTGCACCGCCACCATCCCTGCGCGTCACGAGGCGAACACTAGTTCGACGCACCGACACGGCGGATGTGACACCCCGATCGATCGTTCCGTTTCGGTTCGAGGGGTGCGGCAGGGGTGTCGGCCGACGTCGCCTGTTACTGGTGTGACGCATGTGTCGAACAGTGTGCGAACGAGTTTGTCGGTGGTGGCCCCTAGTCTCCACCTCGAAGTGAGAGATCGACGCCGACGGCGCCGAATCTGCCCGCCGTGACCCGCCCGATTCGGAGTTCAAACCCCTCCGACGGCCAGATGAGATGGAGATCACACGATGCATGTTGACTGCGCGACCTGTCCGGCCCGCCCCGTCGCCTGTGACGGGTGCATGATGACAGTGCTTTTCGGCGGCCCGAACTGGGACGATGCACCTGGTGAAAGTGGAGCTTCGGTAACGGTGCAGGCCCTCGACGACGATGCGGAACTGGACCTTGCGATCGATGTTCTGCAGTCTGCTGCAATGGTCACCAGTACTGCTGCACGATCTGCAAGAACTGCGAAAACCGCACGTCAGAAGCCATTTCGAGTCATCTCGTCGACCGAGCTCCGCGCGGGCTGAAAATCGGTGGCGAACTGCGTGTCCGTTGCCTAGTGGACACAGCGCCGACGATTTCGTAACCTTTCTGAGACCTTTGCGGAGCGTCCCGCTTCAACAGAAGTGGTCCGCCAAAGTCACCGCTCAATCGCCCGCACGGGCGAACCGGGGAACCACTTACTTCGGGCAGCGTGGTCAGGCGTGTCATCACTGACATGACCTGGCGAAACTGTCCCGATCGGGGTGAATCGCGTCAACGCGCAACAGTGTCCTTCTGGGATACGGCTGTGCCGAAAACGTGTAGGGCCACTCTTCCGGCCCGAACCCGACAGCTAACTCGGTCGGCGGTACAGGGAGAAACTGAAGGAGAACTCGCTTCGTGCCCAAACATCGTTTGGAACAGCCCAATCGTGGGAGCAAGGTTGCCAAGAAGGCGGTGATCGCTGGATCGATCACGCTCGGTTCGCTCGCTGCCGCGGCCGGCCCTGCTCTCGCAGCCCCGGTCGAGACCCCGCTCGGAACCTTCGAGATCCCGGCCCTGCCCGGTGAGAAGAAGGCTCCGGAAGCCGCCCCCGCGCCCAAGCCTGTCGCGAAGAAGTCGCCGGCTGCCACGGTCGAGATCCCCAACGTCGGCCAGTTCACCATCCCGGGTATCGGCCAGAACCAGATCCCGCAGCAGTTCCGTCCGCACGGTGGCGCCCCCCTCGGGCAGCCCCAGCTGACCGCCGGTCAGAAGGCCGTCAAGGCTGCGGAGAGCAAGATCGGCTCGCCCTACTCCTACGGTTCGGCCGGCCCCAACGCCTTCGACTGCTCGGGTCTCGTCTACTGGTCCTACAAGCAGGCCGGCAAGACCATCCCCCGTGACAGCTACGGCCAGCTCGGCGGCGGTCGCGCGGTCTCCTACAGCGAGGCCAAGCCCGGCGACGTGATGATCTTCAACGGTGGCGGCCATGCCGGCATCTACGTCGGAAACGGACAGTTCGTCCACTCCTCGACCTACGGCACGCCCGTGAAGCGTGACGCCGTCAAGGAATGGCAGCTCACCGGTATCCGGCGGTACTGATATCAACTGAACAAGAGCATCAGGAGAGGGCGGGTCGCGAGCTTTGTGCGATCCGCCCGATCCAGTCTCGGGGGCCATCGGGGGATGACAGGGTGGTCCGCGGGGGAGGAACGAAGCGGTAGAGGAGTGACTGAACCGTGCTTTCCGGGGAGGGACTAGTGAACGCGACGCGTCTGCGCGCTCGATCGGGCCCGATGATGCTCGCCTTGTGTCTGCTGGCGGCGATGGTGACGGTGGTCCCGCTGACGACCGGCGGTGTCGGTCAGGCTCAGGCCGCGCCCGCGCGATCGGCCGATCAGCTTCTCGATCGTTACAAGCAGCTCGGCACCGAGGCCGAGAAGACCACCGAGGCGATGCACAACGCCAAGATCGAGTACGACAAGCAGCGCTCCATCGTCGCTCAGGCGAAGCGAGCCGCGGCCGACGCCCAGCGCAAGCTCGACATCAGCCGTGAACAGCTCGCCTCCTACCAGGCCAGGGTCGACTCCATCGTGCGTGCCAGCTACCAGGGCGCCCGTGTCAGCGGGCTCTACGCCGTGATGGTCAGCGACTCGCCGCAGGCGCTGCTCGACCAGATGTCGGGACTCGACATGATCTCGCGGCAGGCCGCTTCCGACCTGACCGCCATCAAGAAGGTCCGCGCCCGCACCGCGGCCGCCAAGAAGGACGCCGACCAGACCGCACTAGCGGCGTCGGAGGCCGTCTCGCGCGCCGAACGTGTCCGCGGAGACCTCCAGACCAAGCAGGCCGACCTGCAGATGCAGGCGATCCAGATCCGCGCGATCTACCAGTCGATGACCGGCAAGCAGCTCGCCGCCCTGCGCGGACCGAAGTTCGACTTCGACCCGCGGATCGTCCCCAAGGGCACCGCCGCCGCGCTCGTCGCCGTGCAGGCCGCTCTCACCCGCATCGGTGATCCGTATGTGTGGGGTGCGACCGGACCGAGCTCGTTCGACTGCTCGGGTCTGATGGTGTGGGCCTACAAGCAGGCCGGCAAGACCATCCCGCGGTCGAGTGAGGCGCAGATGGCCGGCGGTAAGCCGGTGTCCCGCGAGGACCTCAAGGCAGGTGACCTCGTCATCTACTACCCGGACGCCCACCACGTCGGGATGTACGTCGGTGACGGATACGTCATCCACGCCTCGACCTTCGGTGTCCCGGTCAAGGTCGTCCCGCTCGACGAGGCCGGTCCGTTCAACTCCGGCCGTCGGTTCTAGACTCCTCTGGTGGTTTCACTCCGCGGGCGTTGGCGCCCGACGCTCGCGTCCGCGGTGGTGCTGCTCGTCGGTGTGACCACCGGATGCGGCGGTCAGGAGCCGTCCACGGCCGACGGGTCGACCTCCCGTGGCACCTCCACGACGACCTCGACGCCGGCCAACCCTTACGAGCAGCAGCGCGCCGAAGGTGTGACACGCCTGCTCGACGACCTCACCGGGACCATCACGTCCGGGAACGTGCAGAAGATCGGGTCGTTGCTCGACGATGCGGCGACCCCGGCGTTCACGAGCCGGTGGGTCACCGCGGCCGAGAACTTCCGTCCCCGGCAGTTCGCGCGCGGTGACTCCGACGGTCGGTTGAAGTTCGCTCGATTCCGCTACCAGCTGGCCCCCACGGAGGAGGCCGAGACACTGGTACCGGCCGATGTGCAGGGTCTCCTCGACGCGAACGGCAGTTCGGACGCCTGGGTGGCACCGGTGGAGTTGCGGTACGCCCTCGGCGGTGAACGTGCACCCGGTGTCGACGAACCCGAGGTCGTCGTGACGACCCAGTTCGTGGTCGCCCGCTACGGCGACGAGTGGAAGCTCGTCGGCGACACCGCAGCACTCGGCGAGAAACCGACCCCCACCCAGTTGTGGGAACTGCCTGGACTCTCCGTCTCCGACGTCGCCACCGCCGGTGGGACGTCGGTGATCACCCGCTACCTCCGTACCAGCCCGGCGGCGGCGAACCTGCCCGACCTGCTGCCCGACGCCGTCGACGCGGTGAGCGACTTCTGGGGGGATTCGTGGGATCGGCGCGCCGTACTGGTGACCACCTCGAACGGGGACGAGTTCGCCGATCTCGTCACGCAGGACGGCGGCGCGATCGGTGCGGCGGCCGCGGCAACCGTCTACAGCCGGGTGGACTTCGCCCGGCGTACCGCCATCGGTCAGCGTGTGGTCTTCACCCCGGCCGCCGACGACCTGGCCCCGCCGACACTCGACGTCGTGCTGCGCCACGAACTCACCCACGTCGCAGCCCGTTCGCAAACGGCGCTCGACGCCCCGCTCTGGATCACCGAGGGCGTGGCCGAGTACGTCGGCCGCAAGGGCACATACCGTCGTCTCGCCGACGCCGCACCCGATCTGACCGAGGCGGTCCGGGCGGGGATCACGCCGACCGCGCTGCCCGACGATGCGGCCTTCGCGATGGATGGGCAGACCTCGCAGCTCGCTTACCAGAGCGCATGGTCGATGGCCGCCTACATCGCCGACCGTTACGACGAGGCGCGTCTGAAGAGGTTCTATCTCGGGGTCGCGGCGACCGCCGACCCGACTCGCCAGGACGCCGCCATCCGGGCTGCGCTCGGTGTCAGCCGCGACGAGCTCATCACCGGATGGGGTCGATGGCTCGACGGGCAGGTCGGCTGATGGCGCGAACCCTGTTGATCACCAATGACTTTCCGCCCCGACCGGGTGGTATCCAGTCGTACCTGCAGAACCTGGTCGATCTCCTCCCGCCGGAGGACATCGTCGTCTACGCGCCACGGTGGCGCGGCCGATCGCACATCGACTTCGACGCCGAGGTGCCCTACCGGGTGTACCGCCATCGCACGACGCTGATGCTGCCGACCCCGTTCGTCGCCCGGCGTGCAGCGGAAATCGTTCGGCGCGAGCAGATCTCGACCGTCTGGTTCGGCGCGGCCGCACCGCTGGCCGTCCTCGCGCCCGCGATGCGGCGCGCCGGTGCGCAGCGCATCCTCGCGAGTACGCACGGTCACGAGGTCGGCTGGTCGATGCTCCCCGTCGCGCGTCAGGTGCTGGGCCACATCGGCCGCCACACTGACGTGATCACCTTCGTCAGCCGGTACACCCGAGGTCGATTCGCGTCGGCCTTCGGTGCGCACGCGGCACTGGAGTACCTGCCGCCCGGCGTCGACGTCGCCCGCTTCTCGCCCGATCCTGTTCTGCGACAGAAGTTCCGGGACCGCCACGAGCTGGGGGACCGGCCGACGATCCTGTGCCTGTCGCGTCTCGTGCCGCGCAAGGGGCAGGACGTGCTGATCCGGGCGCTGCCGCTGATCCGCCGAACGATGCCCGACGCCGTCCTCGTCATCGTCGGCGGAGGGCCGTACGCGGAGAAGCTGCATGCGCTCGCGGCCCGGATCGGCGTCGAGGACCACGTGATCTTCACCGGATCGGTTCCTGCCGAAGAACTCTCGGCATACCACAACATTGCCGACGTCTTCGCGATGCCGTCCCGCACACGCGGGGGAGGGCTCGACGTCGAAGGCCTCGGGATCGTCTACCTCGAGGCGTCGGCCACGGGTGTGCCGGTGGTCGCCGGCCTGTCGGGCGGAGCGCCAGAGACGGTCGTCGAGGGGGTCACCGGCACGACGGTCGACGGCACCGACGTCGATGCCGTCGCGATGGCGATCCTGTCGATCCTGGGTGACCGAGCAGCCGCCGCCGAGATGGGCGCCGCCGGACGGCGTTTCGTCGTCGACAACTGGCAATGGAGTCAGATGGCCGCCCGGCTGCGGCAGTTGCTCTGAGTCTCTGAGCGCTTCCGGGCCTGAGATGCGCCCCCGAAATCCACCCCTGAAATGCGCCCCTGCTTTCCGCTCGGCGTCGAAATGCGCCCCTGGAATGCGCCCTCCACAGCGCCGCCGGCGACATATCGCTCGCGGTGCCGCGCTGGAGGGTCGATCTCGGGGGCGCTTTTCAGCCCGGTGCGCAAACCAGGGGCGGTTTTCGGGGGCGCATTTCGGGCCGGGGCGCAAACCAGGGGCGGATCGCAGGGGCGCTTTTCAGCGGGTCGACGGCGAAGGCCCCCGGCGGCGGGAGTGAGCCGCTTACGCCTCGGCCGACACCCGCACGACGATCTTCCCTCGCACGTGCCCGGACTGGCTGCGCTCGTGGGCTGCCGAGGCGTCGGGCAGGTCGAAGACCTCGGCGATCTCCGGCTTCAGGTCGCCGGCGTCGCCGAGCCGGCCGAGTTCGGCGAGATCTGCCGAGTCGGGTCGGACCCAGACGTATTGGCCCCCGAACTCGTCACGCGCTCGCGGGTCGATGATCGAGGCGACCGTGCCGCCGTCGCGGAGGACGTCCGGCACCGAGTCGATGGCGTCACCGCCGACATAATCGAGGACGACGTCGACGCCGTCGGGCGCGAGCTCGCGCACCCGGTCGGCCAGACCGTCGCCGTACGTGGTGGGCTCGGCGCCGAGGCTGCGCAGGTAGTCGTGATTGGTCTCGGAAGCGGTGCCGATGACCCGTGCGCCCAGCGACCGGGCGATCTGGACCGCGAACGATCCGACGCCGCCGGCGGCGGCATGGACCAGCACGGTGTGGCCCGACTGCACCCCTGCCCGTCGAATGGTCTGGTACGCCGTCAGTCCGGCGAGCGGAACGGCGGCAGCTTCCTCGAACGACCAGCCGGCCGGCTTGTGGGCGAGCGTCCGGACCGGCGCGGAGACGAGATCGGCGAACGTACCGCCGGCGACCTCGCCGCCGACGAGGTCCTTGCGGACGTATCCGAACACCTCGTCGCCGACCTCGAACTCGGGAGTGTCCAGACCGACCTGTTCGACGACGCCCGCGACATCCCAACCCGGGACGACCGGGAACACGGTGTCCAGGACCTCGGCGAGGTGGCCCTCCCGGACCTTCCAGTCCACCGGGTTGACGCTCGATGCGCGCACTCGGACCAGGACGGAGTCGGGTCCGACCTTGGGGGTGGGGAGGTCGGTGATCTCCAGGACTTCAGGGCCGCCGAAGCGGCTGTAGGTGATTGCTCGCATGGTGGCACCAACGGGTGCCCGGACGCATTGATTCCTTGGCCGGCCCGCCGGTGCCGGGAATCGAACGCCCCGACACCCCGTCAGAACGACGCCCCCGGGAGGGCGCCGCCGCGGTTCACCGCTGGTAGATCGCCTCGATGTCGCCGGAGAACTTCTCGACCACCACGTTGCGCTTGACCTTGAGGGTGGGAGTCATCTCACCGGTCTCCTCGGTGAAGTCCGACGGCAAGATGCGGAACTTCTTGATCCCCTCGGCGCTCGAGACGGTCTTGTTGGCCGAGTCGACGGCAGCCTGGACCTCGGCGAGGAGTTCGGCGTCGTCGATGAGGTCGGCGACGGTGGCATCGGCGGGTTTGCCGCTGCGCTCCTTCCACGCGGGGAAGGCCTCCGGGTCGATGGTGATGAGGGCGGCCACGAAGGGCTTCGCGTCGCCGACGACCATCGCCTGCGAGATGAGGGCGTTGGCGCGGATGACGTCCTCGAGGCCGGCGGGGGAGACGTTCTTGCCGCCCGCGGTCACGATGAGTTCCTTCTTGCGGCCGGTGATGGTGATGAAGCCGTCGGCGTCGACGGTGCCGAGATCGCCGGTGTGGAACCAGCCGTCGACGATGGCGGAGGCCGTCGCCTCCGGGTTCTGCCAGTACTCGGAGAACACGACGCCGCCCTTGAGGAGGATCTCGCCGTCCTCGCCGAGCCGGACGGTGTTGCCCGACAACGGCTTTCCGACGGTGCCGATCTTCCACGCCGACGGGGTGTTCACGCTGAACGCGGCGGTGGTCTCGGTGAGGCCGTAGCCCTCGAAGACCGGGATGCCGACGCCGGAGAAGAAGTGGCCCAGGCGCGCACCGAGCGGTCCGCCGCCGGAGATCGCCATGCCGCACTCGCCGCCCAGGGCGGTGCGCAGCTTCTTGTAGACCAGAGCGTCGAACACGGCGTGCTTGGCCTTGAGGACTAGACCGATCTGGCCCTTCTCGCGCGCCTCGGAGTAGGTGATCGCGGTCTCGGCGGCGACGTCGAAGATCTTGCCCTTGCCGTCGTCGTGGGCCTTCTGGCGAGCCGAGTTGTAGACCTTCTCGAACACGCGCGGCACGGAGAGGATGAGGGACGGCTTGAAGACCGCGAACTCGTCGACGAGGGTCTTGATGTCGCTGGTGTGGCCGACCTCGGCACCGGCCTCGATGGCGACGAGGGTGATCGCGCGGGCGAGGACGTGGGCGAGGGGCAGGAACATCAGCAGGCGCTTGTGGTCCCGGTTCATGAGGTCGTCGAGGATGTCGCCGGCGAGGATCGCCTTCATCTCCGACAGCATGTTCGAGTGGGTGAGGATGCAGCCCTTCGGCCGGCCCGTGGTGCCCGAGGTGTAGATCAGGGTGGCGGGGTCGGCGGCGCCGAGGGTCGCGCGGCGCTTGCCCACCTCGTCGTCGTGGACGTCGGCACCGGCTGCGGTGAGTTCGTCGACGGCGCCCGGCCCGTCGGTGCGGTCGATCTGGAAGACCGTGACCGGCTCGGTGAGCGAGTCGATGGATTCGAAGGCGGCGCGGTGGCCGTCATCCTCGAGGACGATCGCGACGGCGCCGGAATCGCGGAGGATCCACTCGATCTGACTTGCCGAGGACGAATCGTAGATCGGCACCGGGATCGCCCCGGCCGACCAGATGGCGAAGTCGAAGAGGTTCCACTCGAGACGGGTGCGCGAGAGGAGTGCGACGCGGTCACCGGGGTTGATGCCGGAGGCGATCAGGCCCTTGGCGATCGACGAGATGCGTGCTGCGGCATCGGCGGCCGTGATGGGAGCCCACTCATCGCCCTGCTTCTGGCGGAACACGACGTGCTGAGGTGATCGCTGAGCCAGGTTGAAGATGATGTTCGTGCAGTTCTCGTCGTCGGCGATCGAGAACTTCGCTGGCACGCTGTACTCACTCATCGTGGTTACCCTCCAGTAGATGCCGTTCAGCCGATCGTATCCCTGCAGCAAATCGCGACGATCACCCACTGCCGTTCGGGTGCACTACCCTGCGCCGACGCGAGTATGTGAAGCTAGTGGGCGTGACGAGCATCCAGGTGGCCGACGAGGTTTTCGTCGCCGCGGCACCACGTCTGGCCGCTGCTGTGGTCGGCGACCCCGCCAACTGGCGGCGGTGGTGGCCCGACCTTCGTCTGGCGGTCAGTGAAGACCGTGCGGAGCAAGGGGTCCGGTGGCGTGTCGACGGACCGGTGGCCGGGACGATGGAGATCTGGAACGAAGCGGTCCTCGACGGCTTCGTCCTGCACTACTTCCTCCATGCGGAACCGACGCGGGCCCTGCCCGGTGAGCGCGGCGACGACCCGCGTGCCCGTGCAGATGCGCTGGCGGAGGAGAACAAACGGCGTCGGGTCGCGGGCAAGGACATGTCCTTCGAGGTGAAGCAGATTCTGGAGGCGGGCCGGCACGTGGGCGGTCCGGCTGCAGGTGCCGAGACCGCGGAGGCCGTGTGATGGCCGATCACACCGAACGCGACATCGTCATCGGCGCCGACGCCGAGGACATCCTCGCCGTCATCTCCGATTTCGAGCATTACCCGGACTGGGTCACCGCGGCGCGCGAGGTCGAGGTGCTGCGCACCGACGACGCCGGGCGCGCGCTCGAGGTGCGCTTCGTGCTCGACGCCGGTGTCCTGCGGGACACGTATGTGCTTGCCTACGAGTGGGAACCGGACGGGACCTCGGTCTCGTGGCGTCTGGTCTCGAGCGATCTGCAGAAGGATCAGCGTGGTCGGTACAGCCTCACTCAGCAGGTTCCCGGTTCGACCAAGGTCACCTATGAGCTCATGGTCGACCTGCAGGTGCCGATGATCGGACAGCTGAAACGCCGTGCGGAGAAGGCGATCACCGAGGCCGCACTGCACGACCTGAAGAAGAGGGTCGAAGGCTGATCGATCTCACCCCCATACATGTGGTGCTCGGTCCGGGAGGCTCCGGTGTCTCCGCTGTCGCCGCCGCGGCGGCCTCCCAGCGGCCCAGCACGCCTCGGGATTCTCGTCACGCCGTCACCCGGCCGGAGCAGCACACGCTGCTCATCACGGTCGACCGCTGGTCGCCGGTGCACGACTGGGCCCGGGTCTACCGGCAGCCCGGGGAGCCGGTGGCGGTCTCCAAGTTCCTCCACCTGCTGACCCTCGACCGCCTGGATCTGACCGAGCGGACCTGGTCGGCGTTCGTCGACGTCCTCGAGCACACCGCAGGTCGCAGCAAAGCTGTTCTCCCCGGGGTGGGAACGCTCTCCGGCATCGACGCCGCGGAGCTCACCTCGCTCCCGGGCCTCGACGACTTCCTGCTGCTTCGTCGCATCCGCGACGAGGCGACGAGCGGTCGGTGGCAACGGATCATCGTCGACTGCTCGGGATGTGGCGACCCGCTGCAGTTCCTGCGCGGGGGATCGGTGCTGAGCCAGGCGCTCAACCGCTTCTGGCCACGGCATCGGCGCCTCGCAACGGCGTCCGAGCGGCCGGTGATGGCCCCGCTGACCGCCGCCGTCGACGCCATCGATCGCGACTGTGCCGATGTCGCCGAGCTGTTCTCCGACGCGCACGCGGTGGCTGTCCACCTTGTCCTCGGTGCCGACGACCGTGCCCGCCGCCTCGCGGAGCACTATGTCGCCGGTGCCGACGTCATGGGACTGCCGCTGGCGTCGGTCCAGGTGAACCGTGGGGTGGGCGCGGAGTCCCCGGACGAACTCGCCGCACATGTCGAGGGGTTGCTCGACGATCCCGGCGGCAACCGCGGTGTGCGGGTGGCCCTGGTGGACCGGTCCGCGGACACGATCGATCGCATGGCACGGCTGCGCAAGCTCGCGGTCCGGCTGCCCGATCCACACGGCATCGCGCGCGGTTCGGCCGCGTCGGCCGTGGAGACCGTGCCCGGCACGGAGACCGCATTCCGGTTGTCGTGGCCGCAGCGCCTGCCCGAACCCGATTCGCTGGCCCTCGGACGCAGTGGCGACGACCTCCTGGTGACGATCTCCGGCTTCCGCCACCCGGTGCGCCTGCCGTCGGTGTTGCGCCGGTGCACCGTTGTCGACGCGGAGTGGGAGGACGGGCGGCTGATCGTCGGCTTCGTACCCGACCCCGCCGTCTGGCCGCGCCGGTAATCGGCCTCGCGCGGCCACCGGGTACGTTCGAAGACCGCCCGGCTCGTGGAGACCACGGACTCGTGGATCACACGGTCGGCGGCCACACGGTACGGTGCTGGGACGCCCGTCCACCTATGGTGGCGGGAGCCAGCGGCATGAGGCCTCCGGGTATCAGCGGCGAGGGGAGAGAACGCGAATGGGCACGGACGAGGGGACGTCACAGGGTGACGGGCCCGGTCGTGACGACCGCGGTGCTGCGCAGGGCGACCCGGTCCGGGACCTGCTGCTCGGACTGGCCAATCAGATCGACGCGCTGGCGGCCCTCTTCGCAGGTGGCCGGCAGGAAGCGACCGCCGCGGCCTCCGGCTATGCCGCCGCGTTCGGCACCGACGGCCCCGTCGGCCACGCACTGGCGGGCGCATCGGGCGAGATCAGTTCGCTGCTGAGCGAGATCGGCGACCTCGTCGCCCGGCTCCTCGCAGCGGTCATCGCCGTCCTCGAAGCCATCGCCGAGGCGTTGCGGTCCGCGCCCAGCACGGTTTCCGAACCCCGGCACTACGAGCCGATCGCGGTCCGGATCAACAGTTCCCGACGCTCCGACGCACACACCGGGTCCGACGAGGAGCAGTGATGGGTGAGCTGACGATCGGCATCGACATCGGCGGCACGAGCGTGCGGGCATCGGTGGTCGACGACCGCGGCACGATGCTCGACACCCTGCGCGCCCAGACCCCGTCGACCGTCGAGGCCCTCGAACACTGTCTGGACCGCCTCGTCGGCGAACTGACCTCGCGCTGGGACGCGAAGGCCGTCGGGCTCGCGATCGCCGGCTTCCTCACCACCGACCGCAGCATCGTCCGGTTCGCACCTCATCTGCCGTGGCGTGAGGCCCCGGTGGCCGAGGACATGACCCGACGCGTCGGAATCCCGGTGTTCGCCGAACACGACGCCAACGCGGCCGCAGTCGCGGAGGTCCGGTTCGGAGCCGCCGCCCGCGGACACAACACGGTGGTGCTGGCCATCGGGACCGGCATCGGCGCGGGCTTTGTCATCGACGGCGAGATCTACCGCGGGAGCTACGGCGTCGCGCCGGAACTCGGGCACCTCACGATCGTCCCCAACGGGCGCGCCTGCGCCTGCGGGAAACGCGGCTGCTGGGAACGCTATTGCAGCGGAACGGCATTGGTCGACACCGTGGTCGAATTGCTGGCCGACGGTGCACCCCTCAACGGCGACTGGGGCCGCAGTCAGCTCGCCGCCGACGTGGCCGCCGACCCCGGTTCGCTCACCGGACGCCGGGTCGCCGGTGCGGCCGCCGACGGTGACGCCGTGGCCCTGGCGGCGTTCGCCCGGTTCGCGACGTCCCTGGGGCAGGGGCTGGCGATGATCGCCGACATCTTCGACCCCGACCTGATCGTCCTGGCCGGTGGCGTCGGCGCGGCGTCGGGCCTGTTCCTCGACGAGGCCCGCGAACACTACGCCCGACAGGTCACCGGTGCCGGCCACCGCCAGCTGGCCCGCATCCGCGGCACCCAGCTCGGCGAGACGGCCGGTGTCGTCGGAGCGGCCGAGGTTGCGCGCCAAGGGCTTCGGGCCGCGGCGAGTCAGTCATCGCCGCCGTCGGTCGCCCGCTGACGAAACCGGGACATTCGGTACGGTCCGACGCAGGTATGGTCTTGATGTCGGGGCCGAGAGGTGAGTGGTTCCGGCAGTGGGGGTCCGATGTCGACAGCGACATCGGGTCGAGTAAGTGGCGCGGCGAGGAGAGTCTCATGTGGTACTGGGCGTTCAAGTACATCTTCCTGGGACCGTTCCTCCGCGTCCTCGGGCGCCCGACCATCGAAGGTCATGAGAACATCCCGACCGACGGGCCCGCGATCCTCGCCAGCAACCACCTGGCCGTCATGGACAGCTTCTTCCTGCCGCTGATGGTCGACCGCCGCATCTACTTCCTCGCCAAGAGCGAGTACTTCACCGGCACCGGACTCAAGGGCGCCTTCCAGCGCTGGTTCTTCACAGCTGTCGGACAGATCCCCATCGACCGATCGGGCGCTGCCGCCGCCGAGGGCGCTCTGACCGCTGCCCGCCGCCAGCTCGACAACGGCAAACTGATGGGCATGTACCCGGAGGGCACCCGCTCACCCGACGGCCGCCTGTACAAGGGCAAGACCGGTCTCGCGCGCCTGGCGATGGACACCGGTGTGCCGGTCATCCCGGTCGCCATGATCGACACCCACAAGTTCAACCCGCCCGGGTCGATCCTCCCG
Source organism: Gordonia sp. GN26 (assembly GCF_054823965.1). NCBI lineage: Bacteria > Bacillati > Actinomycetota > Actinomycetes > Mycobacteriales > Gordoniaceae > Gordonia > Gordonia sp. GN26. Next base: position 29,068 of record NZ_JSYC01000027.1, read on the forward strand.
CGCCCCACCAAGATCACCGTCCGCATCGGCAAGCCCCTCGACTTCTCCCGCTACGAGGGCATGGAGGGCAACCGCTACATCGAGCGTGCCGTCACCGACGAGATCATGTACGAGCTCATGCAGCTCTCCGGCCAGCAGTACGTCGACGTCTACGCCGCGAGCCTCAAGAACAAGGCTCCCGAGGTCGAGCCGCCGGCGGCCGACGCTGCTGCTTGATTCGCCGAGCGACACCTGACTACCGGTCGACGTCAACCCGAC
>NZ_JSYC01000142.1:0-462 GCF_054823965.1 Gordonia sp. GN26
GCCGCCGAACGACAGATGGCCGAGATCGCCGTCGACCACACCCCAGCCGACATCGCTGCCCTCGGTGCGCGGCTACTGGCTCACCTCGATCCTGACGGCGCACTCGCCGACGACACCGACCGCACACGTCGCCGCAACCTGTCGGTCCACCGCCAGCGTGTCGACGGCACCGCCAAGATGATCGCCAACCTGACCCCCGAACTGCTCGCCCGGGTCACGATGCTGCTCGCCGTGTGGGCCAAACCGGGCATGAACAACCCCGACGACCCCGATTCCCCACACGGGTCGATCGAAGACGCCGACCCCGAGGTTGTGGGTGCTGCGGCCGAACGCGATGATCGCACCCCGGCCCAGCTCAACCACGACGCGTTCAACGCACTACTCAAAGCCGTCTTCGACGACGGACTCCTGGGTAAGAGTCACCGCGGGTTACCGACCCAGCTGATCATCAAAGCCGACCTC
>NZ_JSYC01000142.1:472-14199 GCF_054823965.1 Gordonia sp. GN26
AAAATCCCAGGTCATCGGAACCCCACTTCCGAACCGGTCGACGTCGATCCCGAGATGCAGACTCCGATCGAAGTCTGCATGTCGAAGTGAGGCTCGCCGGTGCCAGTCACCGGCGGAACACGCTCACCAGGACAACGCCGGTTCGTCGTCGCCGACGACGATCCCGACCTCGCCGTGATGCACCGTCCGGGCCCCGAACAACCGGTCGAGCAGCTTGTCGGCGCCGATATCGGTGTGCGGCGCCCATCGTCGGACCCGGTGCCGCGCACGCGACGACGCGACCGTCACCGAGGCTGCCGGTGATCCGTCGAAGTCCACGGTCACCTGGCCGCAATCCCCCGGGCCGACCTGAGCCGTGAGCAGCGCGAGCGAGTCGGCGGAGAAGACCACGGTCCCGGCGACCTCGACGACGAACCTGCACCGCGTCAGCGTCGATGCGTCCGGATCACCGACCCGGATTCGCGAGTCGTGAACGCCCAGTCGGGTGAGCAGAGAGTCGGCCTGGGCGCCGACAAGCCAGACAGCAGCGTCCCTCCCGCGCAACGCGCCGGCGACGGTACGCATCAGCGATGCCGCGGTGTGTCCCGCGGTCGACACGAGCACCACGATGTCCGGGATCGAGTACAGCAGCCCGTCGGTCCGGGCCGCCGGATCGGTGATGAGCGGGGCGAGCGCGAGGGCTTCGGTGTTCTTCTCCGAGATCCGTTCGGGCACCGAACGTTCGGCCCAATCGGGACCATCGTGCCAGGCGAGGGCGTCGGGTTCGTGCGCGAACACGGCGCCCATCATGAAGGCCCGGTTCGCGAACTCCCAGTCCTCGCCGCCGTAATGGACGAACGACGGGTCGAATCCCCCGGCGTCGTCGAACAACTCACGGCTGCAGGTCATCACGGCACTGATGAGGTACTTGTACCCGTCCCAACCCGGGGTCAGAAGATTGGACGTGCGATCGTAGGCGTCCACCAGCCATTCGGGTTCGCAGTTGTGCGAGGGTTCGAATGGGCGTCGATCGGACAGCCACTCGGCCACCGAGTCCGGGGCGACGCGGCTCAGGTCGGCGTGTTTACGCCGCCCGACCACGAGTACATCGGGCGCCGCGGCGGGCAGCCTGATCGCCTGCTGGATGTAATCGGGTGTCGGAACCGTGTCCGCGTCGAGGAAACACAGGACCGAACCGCTCGACGCCGCGACGCCCAGATTGCGGGCGGCTGCCGCTCGAAAGCCCCTGTCCTCCTGCGTCACCACAGTGAGATCGAGTCGCGATGTCCACGCACTCACCTCCGGCGAGCACGCCGAGCCATCGTCGGCGACGATCACCTCCAGACGATCCGGTGGGTGGGTCTGGGCCGTCAATGCCTCGAGGACCAACGCGAGTTGGTGGGGTTGGTTGTAGTACGGAATCACGACACTCACCAGCGGTGTCGTCGGAGCCTCACCGACCAGATCCCAGCGGTTGTCAGGCACCACGGTCCGGCCGTCGCCGAGCCTGATGGCCTTCACGCAGTCCACCGCCGGAACAGTCGCTGGTGAGCCCGGCCGACATCGGCGGCCGTGGGTGACGGCGTCACCGCCGAATCGATCCAGGTGCTCGCGGTATTCGCGAACGCACTTTCGATGGCACTCCGCAGAGCGGCGTCGTTGTTCTCGTGCATCGTCAGCACACCCGGTGAACGCGCGGCGAGTTCGTCGGTGTAGGCGGTGCGCGGAACCAGTGGTCGGCGTCCGGCGGAGATCCAGGAGTTGATCGAACCGGATGCCGACATGTGCCGGTGATAGGCGACCGGAATCGTGACGGCAGTCGATGCCCGAAACAGTTCGTCATCGCTCAGGAACCCGGTGACCGTGCACCGCCTGCCCATGTCGGCGGCGACCTTGCCGAGATCGTCGGCCAGGTCCTCGTGGCCGGGTGACGGGGTGCCGAGGGCGACGAAGCCGATCGACGGATCGAGATCGGACATCGCCTGCAGCGTCTCCATGTGCCCCTTCCCGGGGTACAGGTAGCCGAGGACGCCAACCGTCAATTCCGCTGAGTCCGAGGGTTTGTCCACGCGGACAGTATCGAACATCAGTGGTATGACCTCGACGCCGATCGTCCCGTCGACGTATTCGGCGAAGAGCGACGCCTCGTGGTGACTCGACACGATCACACCTGTCGCGGCCCGCGCCACCGCGCGGAAGAAGTCGGCACGCGCCTGCATCCCGGGACCGTCCGAGGGTTGCGGCAGGTCATGCAGGGTCACCGAGACAGGCCGATCCAGTGCCGCGATCATGGCGAGCACGTTCTCCCGGGCTCGCCGTGGCGTGCGCCCGAAAAGGCAATCGGTCACGTGCACGTGCACGAGGGCGCACTCGTCCAGTCCCGCTGCGCCACCGGCACCGACTCTGTGAGTGTGCGATAGCCGATGATCCGCGTTCTCCGCCTTCACCGCATCGAAGACCGATTGCGCATATCGCACCACACCGTGTGACCGGGGTCCGACCAGAAGATGTCCGATCAATCCCGTCATGACAGGCCCAAGATCTCGATGAGGTCGGCGTATCGGTCCAGTACTGCATCGATGAACTCGGGATGGTCGGCGTACCAGCGCATCTGGCGACGGCGGACGTCATCCTCGGTCAGCACCGTACCGTCGACCTCCCACGACGTCCGCGGACTCGCGTCGAAACCCAGCGCGTCGATCACGCGTTGTTCCAGGGGCGCCCGGATGTTGCCGAGGAGGTCTCGTGAGGGTGGGACCGGCGCGGACGCCCCGAGCGAGTCGAGGATTCGGCCGCCAAGGGTGAGCAGCACCCGGTTCCCGGGGTGATTGATCGTGTGGGCGGCGTCGGCCCCGAGGTCGAGCAGTACGTCGGAGATCCCGACGTCACAGTGCCGACGCTCACGGATTTCGAGCTGGTCCACACTCCATCGCGCTGCATCCCGGATGCGTTCGGCGGTCACGTCGACGTCCCACTCGTCGAGGCCGCCGCGACCGGCTCTCACCGCGAGGACCGTCCGCAGATCGTGGTACGGAACTGCAGCGGGCACTGCGGACGGCTGCGCGGGATGTCGGGCGATCACCTGGAACGGGAACAGCCCGCCGTAGCGGATGACCGGCCAGACGATGACGGACGCCGACGGCGCCCGCGCGGCCAGGTCCGAGGTACCGATCGGAAATCCCCGGTACCCGGCACGCACCGGCTGGGAGACGATGATCGCGGCTCGACGGACGAGGTCCTCGACCTGCGCCACGTCAGCACTCTCGAGTTCGTGGACCGGTGGGACGCGAACGGTACGGAACGGAAGATCCGGAGAGCTGGACAGAACGATCCGCAACGCCTCGGCCTGGCAGTTTCCCCAGACGACGAGAAGCTTTCGGTCATCGTCCACCGGAGCATCGGTGACGCCGTAGAACTCGCCGTAGTGCAGGGTCCGACCGTCAACCGAAACGTCGTCACTCGTCCTCATATGAGCTCTGGATTACGTGCGGCAACGCGGTGGTTCACTGTCATCGAAGTACCGACTCCCTCCTGATGGGCCCCTGGTCGGTACCCCTACACACCTCGTATATCCGTTTCGCCCGCTGATGAATCATCGACCAGGTCACACCGGAGGCACGACGGTAGCGACGGCTCGTCGAGAGCCGTCGGCGGTGTCGATCGATCGGTGTCGGGGAGTGGACCCCAGAATCGCCGGGTGCGCGAAGGATGGCGCTACCGTCGGAAGAGTTTGTTCCCCAGCCAGACCAGCGGGTCGTACTTACGGTCGACGACCCGTTCCTTCATGGGGATGAGCGCGTTGTCGGTGATCTTGATGTCCTCCGGGCAGACGTCGGAGCAGCACTTGGTGATGTTGCAGAACCCCAGCCCGTGTTCGTTCTGAGCGGTATCCCGACGCTCGGCGGTGTCGAGGGGGTGCATGTCGAGCTCGGCGATCCGCATCAGATAGCGGGGGCCTGCGAAAGCTTCCTTGTTCTCCTCGTGGTCGCGGACGACATGGCAGGTGTTCTGGCAGAGGAAGCACTCGATGCATTTGCGGAACTCCTGCGAGCGCTGCACATCGACCTGCTTCATGCGGTACTCCCCCGGCCCCAGATCAGGTGGCGGGGCGAAGGCCGGGATCTCACGGGCTTTCTGGTAGTTGAACGAGACGTCGGTGACCAGGTCGCGGATCACCGGAAACGTGCGCATCGGGGTCACCGTGATGACCTCGTCCTCGGTGAACGTCGACATCCGGGTCATACAGAGCAGCTTCGGACGACCGTTCACCTCAGCCGAACAGGACCCGCACTTGCCGGCTTTGCAGTTCCAGCGGACGGCGAGGTCGGGCGCCTGGGTCGCCTGGAGACGGTGGACGATGTCGAGCACCACCTCACCGTCGTTGGCCTGCACCGTGTAGTCCTCGAGCCCACCGCCCTCGGTGTCGCCGCGCCACACTCGGAACTTCGCGTCGTATCCCATGTCAGTCCTCCGACTGTCCCTCGGCTCGCTCGCCTCCGGCGCCGGGATGACCGGCGATCTCGGCTGCGGTGTAGTACTTTTCGATCTCCTCGAACTCGAAGAGCTCCAACAGTTCCGGACGCATTGGCTCCTGCTCTTCCTTGACGACCTCGACCTCCGGTACCGGGGAGTCGGTACTCGTGTCGGCGGTACAGACCAGCAGGGTGTTGCGCCAGGCCGAATCCATCGACGGATGATCGTCTCGGGTGTGCCCGCCGCGACTCTCGGTGCGCATCAGTGCCGCCTTCGCGACACATTCGCTGACCAGCAGCATGTTCCGGAGGTCGATCGCCAGGTGCCACCCCGGGTTGAACTGCCGGTGACCCTCGACCTGCATGCCGCCGAGGCGGTTGCGGAGGTCGGAGAGCACGCGGAGTGCCTCCTGCATCTCCGCTTCCTTGCGGATGATGCCGACCAGGTCGTTCATCGCCTGCTGCAGGTCCATGTGCAGCGTGTAGGGGTTCTCCGGCTTGCCGTCGGCAGGCGGATCGAACGGCGAGAGTGCATATTTCGCCGCCCGGTCGATGTCGTCCTGCGCGATCTCGGGCCGATTGCCCAGCGACTCGACATACGACGCCGCGCCGAGCCCGGCTCGTCGACCGAACACCAGCAGGTCGGACAACGAGTTGCCGCCGAGCCGGTTCGACCCGTGCATACCGCCGGAACACTCGCCCGCGGCGAACAGGCCGGGCACCCGCGACGCCGCGGTGTCGGGGTCGACCTCGATCCCACCCATCACGTAATGGCAGGTCGGGCCGACCTCCATCGGTTCCTTCGTGATGTCCACGTCGGCGAGCTCTTTGAACTGGTGATGCATCGACGGCAGGCGCCGGATGATCTCCTCGGCCAGCATACGGGACGCGATGTCGAGGTAGACGCCACCGTGCTCGGTGCCGCGGCCGGCCTTGACCTCCTCGTTGATCGCGCGGGCGACCTCGTCGCGAGGGAGCAGATCCGGTGTGCGGCGGGCAGAGTCGTTGTCGGCGAGCCACTCGTCGGCTTCCTTCTCCGTCTCCGCATACTGGCCTTTGAACACCGGCGGGATGTAGTCGAACATGAACCGCTTGCCGTCGGTGTTCTTGAGGACGCCGCCGTCACCGCGGACGCCCTCGGTGACGAGAATGCCCTTCACGCTGGGCGGCCACACCATCCCGGTCGGGTGGAACTGGACGAACTCCATGTTGATCAGGCTCGCGCCGGCGCGTAGTGCGAGCGCGTGCCCGTCACCGGTGTACTCCCAGGAATTCGATGTGACCTTGAACGACTTACCGATACCGCCGGTGGCGACAACGACCGCAGGTGCCTCGAACACGATGAACCGGCCCGACTCACGCCAGTACCCGAACGCACCCGCGATGGCGTCGCCGTCCTTGAGCAGCTCGGTGATGGTGCATTCGGCGAACACCTTGATCCGGGACTCGTAGTCGCCGGTGGCCGCAAAATCCTCCTGCTGGAGCGACACGATCTTCTGCTGCATGGTCCGGATGAGTTCGAGCCCGGTCCGGTCGCCGACGTGGGCGAGGCGCGGATAGGTGTGGCCGCCGAAGTTGCGCTGGGCGATCCGACCATCGGCTGTCCGGTCGAACAGCGCCCCGTAGGTTTCCAGTTCCCACACCCGGTCGGGTGCTTCCTTGGCATGCAGTTCGGCCATGCGCCAGTTGTTCAGGAACTTACCGCCACGCATCGTGTCCTGGAAGTGGGTCGCCCAGTTGTCCTTCGCGTTCGCGTTGCCCATCGACGCCGCACATCCGCCCTCGGCCATCACAGTGTGCGCCTTGCCGAACAGCGACTTGCACACGACCGCGACCGAGTAACCCTTCTCGCGGGCCTCGATGACCGCCCGCAGGCCGGCACCACCCGCACCGATCACCACGACGTCGTACTTGTAGCGTTCCGGCTCGGTCATCTAGCGCGACTCCCAACGTTGAAAACGGTTGCACAACAGGCGTTGCGCCCTCAATCGATCAACCCACGAACCTCAGATCCGAGATCGTGCTACTGGCCACCAGCATGATGTAGAAATCGGTGAGCACGAGTGTGCCGAGCGTGATCCAGGCGAATTGCATGTGCCGGGTGTTCAGCTTGGAGACCTGGGTCCAGATCCAGTACCGCACGGGATGTTTCGAGAAATGCTTGAGCCGGCCGCCGGTCACGTGCCGACACGAATGGCAGGACACGGTGTAGATCCAGAGCAGGACCACGTTGACCACGAGGATCACGTTGCCCAGTCCCAGGCCGAAACCGCCGTCCTTGGCGTGGAACGAGACGATGACGTCGTAGGTGTTGATCACCGAGATGATCACGGCCGCATAGAAGAAGTACCGGTGCGAGTTCTGGATGATCAGCGGCAGGCGAGTCTCACCCGTGTATTTCGTGTGGGGCTCGGCGACCGCACATGCCGGCGGCGAAAGCCAGACCGACCGGTAGTAGGCCTTGCGGTAGTAGTAGCAGGTCAACCGGAACCCGAGCAGAAAGGGCAACGTGAGAAACGCCAACGGAATCCACATCGGGAGTTCCGGGAACGGCGTGCCGAAATGGCTCGACCCGGGGACGCACGACTCGCTCAGACACGGCGAGTAGAACGGCGTCAGGTAGTGATAATCCGCAACGTAGTAGGCGCTCCGGATGAACGACCGCACGGTCGCATAGATGACAAACGCCGCGAGACCGATCACCGTAAGCAACGGCGACAGCCACCATCGGTCCGTCCGGAGAGTGCGCGCCGTCAGGCGCGCCCGTCTCGGGGAGAAGACCCCGAGTGAATCCCGCTCAGCCGCGGGCGCGCTCACTTCGTCCGCTCACGCGAGTGGAACCCGAGCCCTTCGTCCTGGGCACCGAGCCACGCCGACTCGTCGGACTTGCTGTCCGGCACATAGACCCGGTCCTGCCCCGGCTTCTGCTGCGGCTTCAACTTCGGCGGATTCTGCTCGAAGTCGTGCAGATCGATGTCGAGTCGATCGAGGTCGTTGACCATTCGGCGGACACTGTCGGCGTCACCGTAGCGAGCCTTCAGGGTCACCAGCTGATGGCGCAGCGCCTGAATGCTGTGATGGATTGCGTTGATCTCTGCATTTATCATGGCGATCCCTCCGGCCACTATGTGATGTTCCACACAGTACCGCCCGAGTATGGATCGTCAACGCTTTTCGTCGAACGTGTCGCGCGACGAGGAACCGAGGCCGTGGACGCCGATCAGCTGTCGTCGGGCCGCGCGACCGTCGTGGCCAGCAGTTCCTTCGCCTGAGCCCGAAGGGTCTCCGGTATCGCCTCGCCGCCGGCGCAGTACCTCACCAGACAGTTCTCGAAGAGCCCGTCGAATCGTGTGTACGCACCGAACTCGGTGACCACCGGAGCGCGACCCACGAGTTCCGAGTAGGCGAGGACAACCCGCCAGATCATCGCCTCGAGCTGGCGGTCGAGGTCGATCACGGTGTCGCGCAAGGCTTCCTCGAACATCGATTGGGTGCGCAGGTCATACCAGAGCCGATGCATCGGGGCTTCGCCGACGAGGGTCGCCGCCATCGCCCCGGCGAATGCCTCCGCGAGTTCTTCGGGCGTGGTCGCCGGCGCGATCGCATCGTCGTATCGACGGACGCACTTCTCCTTGTATCGACGCACCCCGAACGTGATGAGCTCGACCTTGTCCGCGAAGTAGTAGTGCAGCAGACCGTGGGTGAACTCGGTCTTCTGGGCTATCTCGCGCAGGCTCGTGCGGGCGTACCCCAGCTCACCGAGGGTCACGAGGGTCGCGTCGGCGAGTTCACCGCGACGCTTCTCGAACTTGTCGACATGACTGATGCGCTTGGGCGAAACCACGCCCGGTCCCGGGACGGCGGGATCAGTCATCCCCACACCCCCTCCACTCGGCCTCACAGCAAACGCCACGCCGTTGACCTTAGCCAACGGCGTTTTGACAAGTGTCCAAATTTCTCTTGACAACTGTCAAGGGCAGCGGCACGCTGAGTTCGTCGAGTGATCCCCATCACATCCGTAGTGAGACCCATCGCGAAGGAGCCCGAATGACCTCGATCGACCTGTCCGGCCGGAAGGCACTCGTCACCGGCGGTGCCCAAGGACTCGGCGAAGGAATGGCACGCGCGCTGGCGGCGGCGGGTGCGACGGTGATGATCGCCGACGTCTCCGACGGCGGGAAAGATGTCGCTGCATCACTCGGTGCAGATCATGGGTTCACCCGACTCGATGTCACCGACGACGCCAACTGGGCGTCGGCGATCGACGCGACCGTCTCATCTATCGGCGGCCTGGACATCCTCGTGAACAACGCCGGCATCGAGATCACCAGCCTGCTCGTCGACGTCGAGCCCGACGCGATCAGGAAGATGCTCGACGTCAACATTCTCGGCACCACCCTCGGGATCAAACACGGGCTGCGGGCGATGCGCCCCGACGGTTCGGCCGGTCAGGGTGGCGCCATCATCAACGTCGCATCGGTCGCCGCGACCATCGCCTTCCCGGGCATTGCGGTCTATTCGGCGACCAAGTCCGCCGTCGACCGACTCACCCGCGTCGCCGCGATGGAGTCGGGCAAGCTCGGCTACGGCGTGCGCGTGAACTGCATCTACCCGGGACTCGTCCCGACCGCGATGGGCGCAGGGTTGGCCAACGATGTCGCCGAGCTCGGTCTGTTCGAATCCCCCGAGGCCGCAGTGGCAGGGGTCGTCGAACTCACCCCGGGCGGACGCCTCGGACAGGTCGACGACATGGCCGATGCGGTCGTCTTCCTCGCCTCCGACGCCGCGAAGTTCATCACCGGAGCCGGACTCCCGGTGGACGGCGGGATGGGCATGTAGTCCGTTTCCGGCCAACCATCCACTCCCCCAGAAAGGTCTCGCCCATGCCCGCCAAGCCCGCCATCGTCTACGGCGCCTCCGGATACACCGGCCGCCTCATCTGTGAGTACCTGCGCGAATACAACGTCCCGTTCCTCGCCGCCGGGCGTAGCAAGACCAAACTCGACGACGCGATGGCCGCGCACGTGCCGGGTATCGAGACCGCCGACTTCGAGATCGCCGAGGTGGAGCACACCGTGGAGGCTCTCACCGAGCTGTTCCGGGGCGCCTCGGTGGTCTGCAACACCGTCGGACCGTTCTCGACCTACGGCCATGAGGTCGTGCAGGCCTGTCTTGCCGCCGGCGTCCACTACCTGGACACCACCGGCGAGCAGGACTGGCTCATCAGTCTGGACGAGAAGTACGGCGCAGACTTCGCCGCGGCCGGCCTGCTGCTGTGTCCCGGGTTGGCCCAGATGTACACGACCGGTGAGATTGCCGCTCAGATCTGTTTGGAGACCCCGGGTCTGGACACTCTCGACATCGCGGTGTTCTGGGGTGGCAGCCCGACGATCGCGTCGACCCAGACCATCCTCGTCAACGCGGCGATGGCGAAGGCGTACTACCTCGAGCAGAACAACTACGTCGAATGGGATCCGGAAGCGGGCCTCTACACCCTCGCGATCCCGGGGCAACACGAACTCGCACTTGCCCTTCCGTGGGGCGGAACGTCGCACCCGGTGTGGTTCAGACGCGATCCGCGCGTGGCCAATGTCCGCGCACTCGGCGGCGTCTTCAACAAGCCGTTGATGGAGGGCGTGCCGCAGATCGTCGCGGGCGCCCTGGAAGCCACCAAGGACATGGCGCCCGACGAACGCCTGGTCGCACTGCAGGAGGTCGCGGCATCGGTCATGAGCGAGATGCCGCCCCGCGAGTACACGCGCATCAACCGGTCGGTGGATTCGGTGCACGCGACCGGTCCGCTCGGGCGGGCGCACACGGTCATCTACGGCAACTGCAACTACAAGCAGACGGGACTCCTGCAGGCGTATGCGGCGTATTCGCTGATCCAGAAGGCGCCGCTGGCCACCGGATTGGCTTCCGGATGCCAGGCCTTCGGTCACCGCGAACTGTTCGGCGTACTCAAGGCTTTCGGCTTCGTGCAGGATCCGATCACCACCATCAACGCGTAGGCACGCGGGGTCGGCATGCAGATCGCAGACTTCCTCGACAAGGGCGCGTCGCTCGACCCGTCGGCGCCCTGCTTCACCACCGACGGGGTGTCGTTGACATACGCGGAGGTGGTCGATCTGTCGCGGCTGGTCGCGTCCGCCCTGGCACGACGCGGCGTCGGCCCCGGCGACAAGGTCGCCGTCCTGTCCGCGAACGATCCGACGGCGTTCGGTTCGGTGTTCGGCATCAGCCGTGCGGGTGCGGTCTGGTGTCCGATCAACCCGCGCAACGAGGCGGCCGAGAACCGCACGCTGCTCGACAGATTCGACTGCGTGGCCCTGCTTTATCAGAAGTCGTTCGAGCCGCTCGTGGAGTCCATCCGCGACACGCTGCCTCGAATCCACACGTGGGTGTGCTTCGACGACGACGCTCCGGCGTCGGACACGTTGTCGTGGACGGAATTCATCGACACCGCAGGCGAACCCGTTTCCGGGGGCGGTGTCCCGGTGGCCGCGGTCGACGACCTGGCGATGATCGCGGGCACCGGAGGCACCACCGGCACTCCGAAAGGCGTGATGCTCACCGGGGTCAACCTGGAGACGATGACGTCGCTGACGTTGATGAGCTATCCGTTCGACGGTCGTCCCGTCTATCTGGCGTTGGCTCCCCTCACCCACGCGGCCGGCGTCCTGTGTTTCCCGATCCTGTGCCTGGGCGGCGAGATCGTCATCATGCGAAAGCCCGATGTCGAGGATTTCTTGTCACTTCTGGAGCGACACCGGGTGACACACACCTTCCTGCCACCCACCCTGCTGTACATGGTGCTCGCCTCCCCGTCGCTCGAGCACACGGACTGCTCTGCGCTGCAATGTTTCTGGTACGGCGCCGCGCCGATGTCACCGGCACGGCTGGAGGAGGCCCTGACCCGCATCGGACCGGTGATGGCGCAACTCTTCGGGCAGACCGAGGCACCGATGATGGTGTCCACGATGTCCCCGGCCGATCACTTCCGCCAGGACGGTTCGGTTGCGACCGAACGACTCTCGTCGGCGGGACGACCGACACCCCTGGTCACCCTCGCCATCATGGACACCAACGGCAACCACCTGCCCCGCGGCGAACGAGGCGAGATCGTCATCCGGTCGTCGCTGGTCACGCCTGGCTACTACCAGAACGCGGAGGCCACAGCCGAGGCGTCGAAGTTCGGCTGGCACCACACCGGCGACATCGGCTACCTCGACGACGACGGCTTCCTGTTCATCGTCGACCGCGCCAAGGACATGATCATCACCGGCGGCTTCAACGTGTATTCGGTAGAGGTCGAACAGGCGCTGCTGGCGCACCCCGACATCCAGGACTGCGCGGTCATCGGCCGCCCGGACGAGAAGTGGGGAGAGCGGGTCGAGGCAGTCGTCCAAGCTCGCGCCGGGCAGGCCGTCGACCCTCAGGAAGTGATCGCCTTCGTCAAGGCCCGCATCGGCAGCGTCAAGACACCCAAGGTGGTGCACGTCTGGCCGGATCTCCCGCGGTCGAAGGTCGGGAAGGTGCTCAAACCCGAGGTGAAGTCGCAGTTGTCGGAAGGCGCCTGACCGGCAGCCGGACCGAGAGCTTCTCGGCAGATCTAGACCGGCTCACGGATAACGCCGAAGTGCCGCACGGAGCCGGACAGTCCGGGTAGCTCCTTCAACGGCGTCCACGACCAGAGGCCGTCCCGGCTGTCGGAGTAGAAGTACCGCCGGTCCCGGTAGGCGTCGAGGTAGAGCCGCCAGTTCCCGTTCGGCAGTTTCACCACGGCCGAGCCCTCGACCAGGCGGCCCCACGGCCCCGGCCGGACGAATCGGTACGGCCCCAGCAGCGACCCGGATACCGCATGCTCGATGACCTTCTTGGTCTCGTTCTTGGTGAAGGCGTGGTAGGTCCCGCCGACCTTGACGATCGTGGTGTCGATGCGGTCGGCACGGAGACCGAGAATCGGCACGGGCGGACTCCACAGCCGGAGTCCCGGCTCGAGCGCGGTCATGAGGTACGGCACGAACCCGCCACCGGTCGACATCGACAGGATCACGTGCACCCGACCGCCCTCGACGAACCATTCCGGGGCCCAAGCTTTGGTGGTGAACGGCGACAACGACGGCCCGTCACTGGAACCGGCCGACCCGAAGCTCAGTGAACCGGCCGACGAGCCCGAACCGTCGCCGGTGCCGGGCAGGAAAGCGCAGCACAGCGGCACCGGGTAGTTGTGCATGAAGTTCCAGTTGACGCGGTCGCGACTCCGCGCAAAGCCGATCGTCGTCGAACCGGTGGTGTAGGTGACGTAGTACCACCCGTCCGGGCTGCGGTAGATGCTCGGATCACGCACCAGACCCGACGGTGGTCGATACGCCCCGAATCGGAGGGCTTTGAACCGGGTCGCATCCGAGGACTGGAAGACGTCCATGTGACTGGCGCTGGTGTTGGAGAACGCCACCATCGTGTACCGCCAGTTCGGCGCGGCATCGGCGGTACCGGGGGTCGCGACCAGTAACGCCGACAACGCGAGAACCGCGACAGCTAGGGCACCGATCCTGGTCCGGGTAGCGAGGATTCGCCGGGGCAACAACATTGGAGCAGTATCCGCGAAAGACACTGCTGCACGCATGTAAATGCCCGATACCCGACGCCGATGCCCTTTTCCCACCGGGCGCCCATCGTCGAAAGCGGCCCACTACACGACGCCACCGACAATCCTCGGACTCCACACCGAGGCCGAAACCTTCTGCGTGGCAGAGATATTGGGTGTATATTCGAACGTATATTCGCACAGCGAGATCGGGGGTGACCGTCATGACCAGTTTCGCATCGACCGGCGATGTCGACGAGACCTCCCCTGCCCGGATGCCCGTACTGCTTGACGAACTCGACACGATCGTCGACAAGCTCCAGAACGCAGGCTTCAGCCGGCTGTCCGATGCCGAGGTCGACGATGCCGGCGTTCGCATCGAACGAGCCATCGCCCGACTCACTTACACCGGCAACCAGCAGATCGTGGAAGCCGACCAACGCGACCTACCGCGTAAGTCCGGATACCGCAGCGTGATCGACTACATGAAGTTCCGACTGCGCATGGCCTACCCGGGTAAGCGGCTCAAACAAACCCGGGCCACCGCGACCTACCCCGACTTCACCACCGGCCAACCTCTCGAACCCACACACCCGGCCCTGGCCGAGGCGTTCGCCGACGGTCGCGTCGGAACCGCCCACGTGCACGCCGTTCTCGACGTCCTCGACCAGATCCCCCACGCCGTC